>CANHDG010000104.1 GCA_947459365.1 Saprospirales bacterium | reverse complement strand
TAGGACAATTGTGGAGAGTAAAATGAAATTTTTCATCATAAAAAAGAAGTAGTCGTGTTAGGCGGAAAGGGCACAGGACCCGAGGTACAAAGAGGATCCCTGCTGCCGTAGGTACGGCTGCAAAAGTACAGTGTTTTCGGGAAGCGAAGTGCTTAATTCAGCTTGGAACTTATGACATCTCTGGCGAATAGGATTTTAGGTTTCCAGTAGCTAGAGGTGCTGATATTGTCTTTGATGACCCCTTTGGAGGTAGTGCTGTGGATGCAGATAATGCCCTTGGTGGAACGCTCATAGACCATGGCGACGTGGCTTACCTTGTTGTTTTCACCGAAAAAAATCAAATCCCCGGGTTTCACCTGATCCAGCGGGATTTCTTCTCCCTCTTGGCTTTGCAGGTAGGAGGCAGGAGAAATGGCAATGTCTCGTTGCAGGAGAACATACTGAGTGAAGCCGGAGCAATCAAAGCCCGATTGAGGGGTTCGGCCCGCGTATTTGTACGGTGTATTCAGGTAGCGTTCTGCTTCATCGACGATGCTGTAGCGGTAGCGCATAGTGGCCTTGCTATTCGTCGGAGAAGGCTTGTCGGACTTAACTCCATACGTGGATGGCGGCCTGCTGGGAGAGGAAGGTAGTTCGGAAGAGGAAGAATTTTTGAAGAGGCTGCAGCTACTAAGTGCCCAGCTGAGGGTGGAAAAAAGCAATAAGCGGACGGCAAATGGGTGTCTGGACATTGGAGTGGTTGTTTTGAAGATGGGAAAAAGGGACTGACGGGTTATTGTTCGAACGGAGCTTCCTTCGGTTTTTTACGCGTTTACCGCCAGATCGTTGGCAAAAGTAGGTTATTTTCCGAAAAAAGAAAACAAGCAGCATTTTTTCGGAAAATAACCCATTTGCTGTTAGTTGGCATTTGCCCAGGGTAGAAACGGGAGTGAAGCGGCCGCATCACTTCAGCATTCCGCGGTTGGAAAAATCTTTTTGGAGCAGGGACTGTACTTTTTTTCGGATAATTTTATCAAAAAAGAAGAAAAATGCCAAGTTGGCCAAGGTTTGTTTGGTTCTGCTCAGGTCCAGCATTTTATGAAGAACCTGTTTGAGTCTCGATTGGAGTGCTGGCAGCCAGGGAGATAATTCCTGGAGGGTGATTTTGGGGAGTAGTTCAGGGCCATATTCTGGGGGCGTTTCGATGCGAAGGGAGCGCATGTACTGGATTCCAGAGGTAGGCACTGTTTCGGGTTCGGGGCGGGCCAGGCGCATATCTGGAATAATGGGGAAGTAGAACCGCCCATCAGCACCGGGGAATACGAACCGCGCTTGTGCCTCCGGGGAGTAGGATTGGAGCAGTCCAAATTGCTCTTGGCTTTCGGAGGAAACGGCGAAGTATTTTTGGAGGAACGACTGGGCATTTTTTCGGCCCAGGAAAAAATCATGACGGCGGAAACGGATATCCAGGAATCCGCCGAATCCACTGAGCGCTCCGCAGGCGATCGCCAGGTTTCCTTCTATAATGGCATTGGTGGTCGTATCGCGCCGGGCGGGAGCGATGATAAACCGGGTGCTGTTGGTGACATCGGCAGCGGCTTCCAGTAAGTCAGGTTTAAAGAGCAATTGGGAACGCATGGTGCGCCAGGTTCGGAACAGCACCTCGAGCAAATCCGGATTAGCGGGTAGGTCATCCTTCATTTCCTCGGAGGGGAACGGATCGATCATGAGGATGATGGGTTCTTTGAAGAAGGAATTTTCGGCAGTTTTTTGATTTCGCTTAATTTGTTGGTCAAGGATGAACTTGGTAATTTCGAACGGTTCATTGTTGAGCATTCCTCCGTCCACGATCACGGTTTCGTAGGCCTGGTTTTTACCCAGTCCTGTACTAAAATCAATATTGATAATTTCTTTAAACGCGGGGTTTTCGATCAGAAAATTGCTGTTTCGGGTTACTTTGCGGAAGGCCAGTCCGAGGGGGAAGGCACCGGTAGCCATGGCGGCGTCCCGGATGGTGTCGATATTGGTTGGGGAGTGGTTGCTAAACAGCACCGGGATTTTTCCTTGGTGGTTTTTTTTGGCTTCTTTTCGGAGCTGGTTTTCCTGTTCTGGGCTCAGGTTGGCCAGGGTTTCGGTATCTTTTTCGCTGAGGTCTTGGAGGATAAAGTGCCCGAAGTCCAGGTGTTGGCGGGCGGTGAACAGCGAGTTGCTGCCTTGGAAGCTGGAGCGGAAGGCGTAGTTTTTTTGGATTCCATTGAGGTTGGTAAAGGTGACGGCGATTTCGGCTTTTTGGGCCAGGTAGGGTCGGTGGAGCCGCTTTCCCCGGTACGCCTGGATGTGTTTTTGGGCCAGGTGGTCGATAAAATTCGAGTTGAGCACTGCTTTTGGGGGCTGCTGTTGGTCCATATCGGAGGTATCCAGGAGTTGGTCCATCATTGGGCGACCCAGTTCCAGTTCGGTCATATTGACCCAGGTATCGTAGAACGCATTGTTGGGTTGGTAGCGATCGGGAGCCCTTCGAAACTGCTCATAGGAAGCCGGTTCGATGGGTTGGAGCAAGGCACGAGCGGCGATGATAGCGGTCATGCCTCCGGCGGAGGCTCCGGAGAGCACCCCGATTTCGACGGAGTGCATGGGGATACTGTGGTCGTAGTCGGGGTGATCGACACCCAGGGCCTGGTTTTGTTCCTTGGCTTTTTCCCAGCGTTCGAGGGTTTCGAGCAGGTAGTCGATGACTCCGGCGGTGTAGGCGCCGGCGGAGACTGCGCCGGCCATGCAGAGGCCAATTTTTATTTTTTGCATCAGCGAGGAAGGTGTTGTGAACGTAGGTTGAGAAAGCGGGGGCAATATACGGGCCTTGGTGATAGGTGGGTTTTTTTTGGTGGAAAAAATGGCTGCTTAGGGGAGGGATGATTTCAGAAAACATGTTTAAACCGCCAATTACTCAATGGGAGCGGTTAAATTCTAAGTCGTGTACGTTTATTTTAAACTTATTTTAGATATTTAAGCGCTCAAAGCAGCTCTAATACCTTTTGTGCAGGGGCAGGTTGCCTTTCTTGCTTTGCACCAACTACTTATCAATTTGAAGCCCTTATTATGAAGTCCACTTTTTTTGTTGTCCTTTGTAGCTTGCTCACTTCCATCGCTTTTTCTCAAAAAAAAATAGCCTTGATCGTAGCAATCAGTGAGTACGAAGCGGGTACTGGCTGGGAAAAATTGAACACCGAACGGGATGTCACTGAAATTACCGCCGCTCTGGAAAAGCAGGGCTTTAAGAAAGGAGATATTAAGATAATCAAAAACAAGGAGGCCACCAAAGCCAATATCCTAAAAGGAATTGATGACTTTCTATTTAAAACGGCAGGTACTGGAGACCAGGTATATTTTCATTTTTCAGGTCATGGCCAACAAATGGCAGACTATAACAAAGATGAATTTGACTGGCTGGATGAGGCCTTGGTGCCTGTGGATGCCAAATCAAAGTATGATCCAGCTCCGAAAGGATACAAGGGAGAACAGCATCTCAGCGATGATGAGCTCATGAGCTCGCTGAATAAGGTTCGCAAAAAACTTGGCCCGGAAGGGCATGTCCTGATGGTCATTGACGCTTGCTTTAGCGGAGGGATGCTGCGTGGACCTGGATACCGGGCCGTTGTCCGAGGAGCCAATGATAAAATGGCCCCAGATGATTGGGCGACCAGCAATCAATCATCCACTACAGCTGGATCGGAGATAGCAAAAGCAGAAGGTTTGGAACTAAAAGATGACCAGAGCTTAGCGCCGATTGTCGCATTTACCGCCTCCCAGTCGCACCAACCTAATGCGGAGTACAATGGGGGTGGATCCCTAAGTCACGTATTTAGTAAAGTGTTGATGAATATGAACAGCCAAATGTCGTACAATGGCTTGTACCGATTGGTGCGGGAAGAGATGGCCTTGATTGTGCCAAATCAGGTTCCGCAGGCGGACGGGAACCTCAACACGTATTTATTCAACGCATCCGCAGCACTTGCCAAGCCGTTCTTTAAGTTGAAAGTAGGAAAAGAAAACAATAAACCTACCTGGATTCTGAATGGTGGCAGTCTGCACGGTTTGACCCTGGGTTCCAAAGTGGGTTTTTATGCTAATGAGCTAATCGGTGAAGAGGAAAAACCGTTGTTTACTACCACCCTGGTACATGTGAATTCGGTTGCCTCCTTTTTGGAAGTACTTCCCGATGTAAAAGTGGAGAACCTGTGGGTGTACTTGATCGAGCTGGCGCCGGCCCAAGATAAAATCAGGACCTGTATTCAGGTGCAATCTGCTGCTTTGAGGGATCAACTAAAGGCAGATATCCAGAAAGAAGCCTTGCTAAAGGAGGTAAAAGATTCGTGTACTTGCCGGATTATTCAGGACCGTCCGCAGGATTCTATCGATATAATTACCAACAACGAGCACTTAATAGAAAGGCTTCCGGCTGTTTCAACGTCTGTTCCGCTGCTCTTTGAAACGTTGAAGTTGTATGCACGCGCGGAGTTTTTCAGGAAAGTGGGGGCCGAAAATACGGGTTCTGGAAATGGAGGTGAATCGGTTTCGGTCAGCTTTATTCCGGTTCGGGTAGAGTACGGTGCCATTAAGGGGGAATTGCCACTTTCGGACTTCACAGATAAAAATGGGGTGGTGTCCTTTCCGGAAGGAACCCTAGTTCGGCTTCGGGTGACCAATAATAGTGGTGTGAAAGGGTATTTTTCCTTACTGGATATTCAGCCCGACAACAAGATCAATATTTTGATGCCTTCACAGGGCAGTAGCGGTGATGCTCCCAGCGACTATCTTTTAACTGGACAAGTGGGGCAAACCTTTGAGCTCCCCCGCAGTAAAAACAGCTATTATACGATTGGGGAGCCTTATGGCAACGAAGTACTCAAGCTCATTGTGACGGAGGAACCACTCGACTTGCGTCCGTTACTGGCCAGCAGGGGTGGATTGCGAGGCAGCAGAGGGGCTCTCTCCAAAATGGAACTGCTTTTCGCAGATGCCATGTCGGCAACCAGGAGTGTGACGGAGAGTGTTCCCGTCCGGGAAGTGGGCTTTTTTCAGACGACCTTTGAAATTCGGCCAAGAGTTGAACCTAAAAACTAAGCTATCACACACGTCTAATCAACTTTATTCAGGATGAAATTAGCTCAAACACGTCTTTTCCTTGCCTTTTTGCTACCCATCAGCGCTACCATTCAGGTAAGCGCGCAGACCGTGCACCTTTACCACAACCTTCACCGCGATTCTACTTGGTACAAGATCGAAGGAAAACGAAAGGTCAAAACGGGTGCTGGCGTTCCCTTGTTAAGAAAGGGCAGTATGGTGGAGCTCCACTTAGTGGAATACAATGATTTTGTTTACGACCTTTCCATTGATCCCCAAATCATTGATAATCCGCTGGCTGTTGCCGGGGTAAATACGGGGTCTAACGGATTGGTGGGTCGTGTTTTTCAATCTTCCGCATCTGGCTCAAGCATCGTGTCGGCCCCCATGGGGATGTTTCAGGGTGCTCTAAAGACACTCCAAAAGCAAAATGCCTATTTACAAAACCTTAACGGCAGTAGGGGGGATGATTCCAAAGGAGAAGCGCCCAAAAGCATAGATAATTCTACCGCTAACTATACAATATGGAAGGAAGAGGCTGCCAACTCGATCAACCGTCTAAAGGCGCTCAGCGATACCATAAAATTATTAGAGGCCGCCCTTGTGGAGGAAGACATTCTAGTAAAAGATGCTTTGGTTCTAGAGGAGGACTTGGTAAGCTTAACTACCAAAACCCAGCTGGCACCCTCACAGATTGTTCAGCTGGCCGATCAGCTAGTCAGTCGGCAGTTTGGCGCAGCGGGGGCGCAGCTGAACCTTGACAAGGTGCTGGCATGGCCTGCTCCACAAAAACTACGGCAAAAAGAACAGGTGTTTAGCCAAATAATGGAGGAGGTAAAGAGCCATTATTCTATTTTGAATGATATAGGCAATCAAATTGAAGATAGTAGAAACAGTAGCCCGGAAATGAGGACTATCCAGGAACTCTGCTTCTCGATCACTGGAGACGATGAATTCGAGAATGGTTTGAGGAAAAAAATAAACGAAGTAACAGACCTCAAGAAGGATGCCAGTAAGCTAAATCATCAAGCCTTGATTTCTATGTATGAGCAATACCTTGCCATACGCAATCATTCCTTCGAAAAAACCCATAGTATCTATGTTGAGGGCAACGCGATGGACCTGGTGATTAAGCTAAGTACCAAAGAACTATCTTCCGGGCCCAGTACCAGGGGATCAGAGCAGGAGGGCCTAGCTGTAACGAAGGCTACCACGGCTAAAACCATCGAACGCCGCATTCGGGTGAATAACTACGACCCAATCAAGTTTTCCACCAATATGGGGATTTGTTTTTCCAACTTTTTTAAGCCGGAACAGGAGTATGCGGTGCGGAATCAGGTGATCGTGGTGGACCAGGAAGAATTCCTTCGGCCTCTGCTATTTACAGGTATTACCGTTTATAGTGGGCTCGCTCGCTCGCTTTCTCCTGGTATTAGTGCCGGGATTGGTATTCCGGTCCTGAGCAATACGGATGGGCAGTCGATCTCTTATGTAATTGGCCCCAGTTTGGTACTTGGGAAATCGCAATCCGTGGTGGTGAATGCGGGCATCATGGCGGGTAAAGCCCGTCGATTGAAGTCCCCGAATCGAGTCAATGATGCTTTCGGGGGGTTTACCCAAGACCTGCCCACAGAGTTTCGAATGAGTTACGGCTGGTTTTTTGGAGTGGCCATCAACCTTCCCTAAATTGGTATTAATACAATAAAGACGTAAGACAATGAAAAAACAACTAAGTGCCCTGTTGTTTCTGGTGTTCGGGTTCACCCTGAGCATATATGCCCAGAATAAAATCGCTTTGATTGTTGGGATTAGCACCTACGCTCCTTCTACGGGATGGAAAACCATTCATACGGAACCCGATGTAGAAATGACCAAGGCGACTTTGATCAAACAAGGCTTTCAACGCTCCAATATTTTTGTGTTGCAAAACGAATTGGCAACCAAATCGAATATTCTGCTCAACTTGGAGCAGGTGCTTTTGAAAACGGCCAAGAAGGATGACCTGGTTTATTTTCATTTCTCTGGACATGGCCAACAGATGATCGACTTGGATGGAGATGAATTGGATCGGTTAGACGAGTGTATTATCCCATACGATGCCCCTAAAACCTATATACGTGGGGTCTATGAAGGAGGGTTGCACCTGCGTGACGACGAATTAGCCCAGGTTTTTCAAAAAATTCGAAAAAAAATTGGCCCCAATGGTCAACTTATTCAGGTGATAGATGCTTGCCACAGTGGAACGGGGCTTCGGAGCCAAATGGATGGGGTAAGGGGCACTAATACACTTATGGCCCCAGAGAATTACAAGGGACTTGCTTCCGATGATGGAAAAGAAGAGTTACTAGAATTGCAACAAGGAAAAGGCTTGGCGCCTATCGTTGGCTTTTTTGGCTCGAAAGCCAGTGAGTTGAATTATGAGTGTACCATTAATGGCCAAAAAATGGGCTCGCTCACTTATGCTTTTTGTAAGCATTTTTCTGTCGCAGGGCCTGAGTCAACCTACCGAGGAATTTTTGAAAGGATTCGGGAAGAGATGTATACCCTGGCACCCAAACAATCACCGTCGGTAGAAGGGGCAGTAGATTATCGGGTGCTCAACGGTACTGTCCAAACCGTTCAGCCTTTTTATAAAGTATATGAACGAGATGGATTTGAATGGAAGTTGAATGGAGGAACCCTGCATGGCCTAACGGAAGGCTCCATTGTTGGTTTTTTTGAACAGGAAACCCAGCATCCCACTAGAGAAGCAAGTCGGTACACGGTGGAAATTTCAAAGAGTGATCTCGTGTATTCAACTGTAAAAAACGGGCCCTCCGAGTTTCGGAACGGGTATGTTTATTTACTGGAGCAGCAGCCGGGCGCATTGATGATAACGGCGCAAGATAAAGTTTATGATACCTCTTTGCGTCGAATGGTCCTGGATTCTTTGAGGAGCAGCCCATTAATTAAGTGGGGTCCGCAAGGAACTTGTTCGGTGGAACAAAATGAGCAGGCAGATTCTATCATAGTGTTTGGTATCGGGGGGCGGCAGTTAGCAGCGTTTAAGGGACAGCCGGGGGTTCACACCCGTGTTCTTGACGTTTTGAAGCAACATACCCGTGCTGCTTATTTACGGAATATGGGGAACTCCCAATCGCTCAACCCACTTAATAAGCCTGATTTCATCGTGGAGATCATCCCCGTGGAGGTGGAATATGGAAAAATTAAGAAGAAAGGTTCGCCTCAGGAGATAGAGGATTCGTATGGAAATATCAATATTAAGGAAGGAAGGAATTTCCGTATTAAAATAAGTAACCCTGGACAAAAAGGCGGTTATTTTAATTTGATCAACATCACCTCTTCAGATACCGTTGAGGTACTGGTCCCCAAGTTGGGCGATTTGCGATTAGCTGAGGACTTCCAGTTTAAGGAAGGATTTGTGGAATCTTTTGAATTTCCTAAACAAGAGAATGGGTTTTTTACGATTAGTGGGCCCTTGGGAGTGGATATGTTAAAGCTGGTAGTTACGGATTACCCGGTAGACTTGGGGGCGGTATTGAAAAGCAGGGGCAAGTTGGACAATATGCGCAGCCCCACGGATTTGGAGCTCCTGCTGGCATCCAGTTTTTTCCCAAATAATGATCTCAGAGGAGGCAACAATAAATCACGGCTCTCTTTTGAAAAAGTATCGATGGTGGGTTTGAGCTATAAGGTGGTGAAAGAATGAGTGGCAATATTCCTTATAAATTAGCCGCTATCCTTACTTCTTAATGTTCTCCCCTTACACCAATAATTATTTGATCTAAACCTATTTTTTTACCATAAACCACACTCCACACCATGAAATTCCAATACCCACTATTTTTAGCCTTTGCCGCCCTCCTCCTCCAAAGCTGCGGGCCAACCAAATCCCTTTCTCGTAGCGATCGGCCAGATTCCGATAAGGTGACATACTCCTATGAAGAACAGGAGGAAGATGCCCGAGGTGGGGCAGTAGATAATTATATCACCCGGTATGCGGACATCGCCGTGCGCGAAATGCGCCGAACTGGAGTGCCAGCCAGTATTAAACTGGCTCAAGGACTTTTGGAAAGTGGTTTTGGACAAAGTCAGCTAGCCATGGAGAGTAATAATCACTTTGGCATAAAGTGTGGCAGTAACTGGACCGGGCAGGTGTATGAGCATTACGATGATGATAGGGATAAAGACGGCGGTATTATTAAATCTTGCTTCCGGGTATACGATAATCCGGAGCAAAGTTTTATGGACCACAGTGCTTTCCTCCGGGATCCTCGAAAAGAGTTTCGCTATGGCAAATTGTTTCAGCTGGATCCTACGGATTACCGTGCTTGGGCTCGTGGACTAAGGGAGGCGGGGTACGCTACCGACCCCAATTATCCTCAAAAATTAATCAACTTAATTGAATCTCAGCAATTGTACCAATATGATCAATACTTAAGTACAATGGAGCCCCCAAGCCCCAACACCTCCATGGAAATAGTTTTGTTCAATAATTACCAAGCAGTAGTGGCCCGAGGAGGGGAGACGATTCGCAGCATTGCACAGGCTACCGGGGTTCAACTCGACGGTATTTATCGGGCAAATGGCGGTCGATATAATTATGATCAAACGCTTCAGGCGGGTACCCCAGTCTATCTGCGGGAAATAGGTGTGTTAGCTCCAGTCAACGAGAAGGAAGTGCCGCCTTCTTCTCAGCCTGTGTACTATTTTGTAGTGGCAGGGGATACACTGTATTCAATCGCCAAAAAACACAGTTTAACGGTTGATCAGCTGATGTCAATGAATAACTTGCAAACCAACCTGATTGATGTTGGTGTTCGCTTGCGGGTGAAGTAGTCGCTCTACGGTTGCCGTTCGCAGTGTCTTATTATTTTCTTATGTACGGCGAAGGGATCGGTTTTGATAACTTGATTATCCGACAACTGCCATAAACTTTAAATGATTGCTATTTTGCTTTGGCCATTACTCCACCAAAAGGAGGATAATGGCTGCCGCCGTTAAGTTAAGGAAATCAATTACCCAATGTCGTTAAACGCACAAGGCTTCGCCCCTGTTAATTTTTGCACCGCCTTGGGTTTTTTAGATAACAGGGCTACGCCCCTCCCTATTTGGTGCGGGGCTTGGGACTATTGAGATTGCAGGGCTACGCCCCTTGGATTAATGCATTTTCCCCCAATCAAGGCACTTTATTTATAGGGCTGC
>CANHDG010000103.1 GCA_947459365.1 Saprospirales bacterium | reverse complement strand
GTGCAGAAGGATCATAGGTTGAGGTATAATTAACCTCTCCACTCTCTGAACTGGTCTCCAGGCTATTCGCCAACCCATTGGCGCCATAAGGACCCGTGAAGGTATAGCCGGGGGTTGTATTGGTGGTCGATCCAGCTTCCAAGGCGTCCGAGCAGCCATCGCCGTCGCTGTCAGTGTCCAGACTGTTCGGGATGCCATCACCATCGGTATCAATCGGCTCAGTACAATTGGAGGGAACTAGGAAATCAAACCAGTGGGAATCGTTATTACTACTAGGCCAGGTCCAGATATAATTTACCTTGAATCCACTGAAAGTGCCAATCACTTGTGCTCGACCAATTCCCGACGAAGTCTCCGTGTTGGCAGGCGTAGGGCCTCCGGGCAGGATGGTGATCACGTTGTCCCGCACATCAGTCACCGGACCTTTTCCTAGTACATTAAAGTAAATCGGATTACCGTTTAGATCTGTCCATTCTTGCCGTGCAAAATCAACACCACCGAACGCAATGATCGGATTGGTAATCGGTGAGGCGAATGTGAACGTGCGTGTATCCATGGATCCAAGCACCCCGGAAACATTCTCCACGAATGCGGTGGTGGATACCGGCAGAAGATTGAGAGCGGTTGAATTAACATATTGGGGCCCGACATTCGTCTCGCCTACTGGCATCGTAGAGGTGCCAGTGGTAGGTACGCAAGACTCAGCCAGATCGGGCACTCCATCATTGTCATCGTCAATATCAATTACATTTGGTATCCCATCATTGTCCGAATCCTGGCAGGCTAAAATGCCATTTTGGATTGCATACAGGTAAGTTAAGGTATAATTAACTACCCCACTTTCCGAACTGGTCTCCAGATTATTCGCCAATCCATTGGCGCCATAAGGACCCGGGAAGGTATAGCCGGGGGCTGTATTGGTGGTCGATCCAGCCTCCCGTGCATCCGAGCAGCCATCGCCGTCCGAATCAGGATCCAGCTGGTTGACAATACCATCACCATCCGTATCATTCGTACAGGTTGTTTCAGGGAAATAAGAAGCCTGGTAGCTAGCCGTATGCACGTCAAAATACATCTCCGTAGCAATACCCGCCAATACGTTGGCAGCGGCTACTCCGTAAATACGGTAATACCGGTAGGCAGCTCCATTGGTTGCCACCGTAAATTTATTGGAGTTGGCAATCGAAATCGCACCATTGGCCGTCACGTTGGTCGCATTGGCCGGATTGGCCGGCGCTGTGAACAGGTCGGTCCAGGTGCTATTGTCGTTGGAACCTTGAAGCATCACATTACCGCCGGATAACTGGGTGACATTCGCTTTCTGAATGTACCAGGCATCCAAGCGTAAGGGGCTGCTGAATTCCACTTTGAACAGCTCTTTGTTCAACTGGCTTTGCGCAGTAGCAGTCACAAACTGCACCGCTGCTACGTTCCCAATATCGTCGGTCAATTTACCGAAATCCGTATTAGGCGCCAAGGTAAACAGTCCAGAACTCACCCGCGCAAACGCAGTTTTATCCTCGGTGTTCCATTCAGTAGCTGTGAAGTAACAGGCGGGAGACTCGACACTATCCAATACCCCATCGTTGTCATCATCAATGTCGGCTGCATCCGTTATCCCATCCCCGTCCGTATCGGTACAGGTGGTAATGGTAACGGTCACCGGTTCAGAGGGCAAACTGTAGCACTCTACCCCGTCTTGTTTGGAGAACAAATAATAAATACCCGCCCCTGCAACTGCTGGATTGCTGACCAGCGGACTAGATGGGGTGGGTCCAGTGCGCCACTGGTAAGAAAAGCCGCTGATGGCCGGTGGCTGCAGGCTGGTCAGGTTGACCGTGGTAGCCGGGCACCAGTTGCTGACCATCGAAGGACTTGGAAGCGGTGCCGTATTGGTACAGACCAGGGCAGTGGCGCAACGCGCACCGTCATTATTTGTTAAATTCGCGGTACTTGTAGCGAATAAGGTAGCGACCAAATTACCACTCGATACATTTTCCAACTTGTAAATCCGCCCTGTAACATCTGCATAGGCATACATAGCCCCATTGGCATCAAAATATATCGCCCCGAAGCCGGAATTGGTAGCCGTAATACTGGCACCACTTACCGTGCCGAGTACTGTGGAAGTACCTGTAACCGGATTATAGCGAATCAGTTGCCCGCCGGCAACAGGACTTGTGGCTGTTACTGCTGTAATCGCATATAACTGATTATCTATTGGATTAAATGCCCAGTCAGCAATAATTCTGCTTGTAGTAGTCAGGGAAGGCAGCATCTGTAGATAAGTAGGAGATGCCGGATCCACATCAACCCGGTAGATCGTGGTGGTATTGAAGGTAGTAAGGTACAAGACCCCATTCAAATCCACATCACCAACATTAAAACCGGGATCGGCTGGCATTCCTGC
The DNA here is from genome assembly GCA_947459365.1 of Saprospirales bacterium. GTDB lineage: Bacteria > Bacteroidota > Bacteroidia > Chitinophagales > Saprospiraceae > M3007. Next base: position 7,977 of record CANHDG010000103.1, on the reverse strand, counting down.
CACGGTAAAATACTCCACATAACCATTTGAATAAACCTTGGCTACCTTGTTGGTGTTGTTGTCCCATCCCCATATATACCCATCCTTTACGTTGTAGCCCACACCATTGAGGCTCTCAGTGGCACTGGCCCCGTTAATATTACTGGCCACCAAGCTGCTGGAGCCCGTCGCCATATTGAGGCGGTACATATCGGTTGTGACATTCTGAAACATAAAGGCGTCGTTGGAGCAGCTGAAAGGCGCTTCAAAGACAATCCTGTAGTCTTCTACTTCCCCACTGGCCGCGGTACCTGTCGGCAGGCTCATATCATCCGAACTGATCCGGAAGCGGGCATAGGTGGCTGCTACCGTACCGATCGCTGGCAACGGTACGTTGCTCCAGGTTAAGTTAACGGAGGTAGCGTTGGGGGCTACGATGGCACTCACCCGTTCCCCCGCATCAAAGGTGCCGTTCAGGTTCCAGTCCATCCAGCCTGCCAGGTTGGCATTTTGCCCGGTCAGGTTGCGCACCGACACTGATACCGTATAGCTGGGTAGTACAGAAGCGCTTGTAGTCGCTGTGATAGTAGGGAAGCTGGCCACGCCATTGTCCACATCGCCATTGGCAAAGGTAGAAGCCACCCCGGCCGGCTCGGAAGTAACCGAGGTGCCGAGCGTCAGCAGGGCTGTCCCGGAGGTGTTGTACTTGATAATATGTCGCGGACCATCGTCGGAGGCCAGCACTTTATAACTGGAAGGCGCGTCCCCGTGGTCTACGGCAATCAAAAGGGCTGTCTGCGACAAGCCAAAACTGACATTACCGCCGTTCCGCGACTTAGCCGTGATGGTTGCCCCGGCAAGGGTTGCATTGTCTGGATTTTCAATTTCCAGAATAGTTGGATTTGTATAACTCACAGCATAGGTACGTCCGTTGGGACCCGTACGTAAGGCTCCGCTAATGGCCACAGTCCGCTGTTCTTGCGTACCCAGAATGGTCGCCCCATTTCCGGAGCTAATGTTATATCGGTACAACCGGTTAGCAACCACCGTACCGACATATGCGTAGCTTTCAGCAGGCGAATAATCAGCGGTATAGTACTTATCGCCAGCACCCGTTAATATAGGCAACTGAATGCTCCAGGATTCCGTAAATACTCCGGTCAAGGCATTAAAGTTCAGTTCAAATAATTTTCCACCCGGATTACCGGTGGGAAAAGAACCCGTTAACAACAAGGCCTTCGACCAGCTGTTATTGAATTCCATGGAACCATATCCGTTATACGTGACTGAACTTAGATTACTGATGACCGGCATGCTGAAGCTAACAGTTGCTGCAGTCGGAAATTTAACTTGAATGGCTTTAACCTGGGTCGAGTTATTTTGATAAGTAACTACCCAGAATCCATCTCCTGTGCTGTTCGGGGCGTATGTGATCGCTTCTGATGCCAGTACATTAGTGCCGGTAGGGCTGGGAGCCAGGTTCTTCACCACCAGGTCGCCCAATCCGCCGTTTTGCTTTATGTCGTACTCGGCATACTGCAGGTTCCCGTTGGGAGCACCACCCACATCCGTACCAGAGTAGACGACCAGGTAGCGGTCCGGATTTTTAAGGTGGGGCAGAATAATGACCCCCTGGGTAGCTGAGTTATTCCCAGTAATCGACCCATTCGCAGTGGCCGCACCGTTCCGGTTGTAGGTCTGGGTAGCAGACGAGTAAAAAACTAAATTCCCGTCCACATCGGTGGCAGTACAAAAGCCTTCTCCAATGCCGTTGTTCTGAGACCCAAAAGCACTAATGGTAGCAGTGGTGGATCCACTCACCCCAAAGTTCATCCGGGTATTTTGGTCAAATATCCAGTTCCTCTCCGTTGCCCTGCGCTGGGCCGGGCTGAGGTTAACCTGGGCCGACTGTCCTTGTGCAGTATCAACAGGCGCCAGGGAAAACAGCATCCACAAGCCCACCATGCCCGGAAGCAAGGCAGCCCCATCCCGGGTTCGGTCAATGGTGCGTTGGAGATTACCCCTAAATTTTAAATAAACGTTCATATGTACAATTAGATGAATTGGAAAGTAAGATTAATTGATTATCAATATTTTATAAACAACCTCAAAAAAGGGTTAATAGAATAATGTCGGATATCGGGTTCTTGGCTTACCCCGCACCCTGGGCTGCTGATCGCCCTCGGTACCAAGTCGCTGTAGAGCCGTTTGTTGTACCTGAACCCCCAAAAACGCTTGCCTGACTGTCACCCGAGGACAAGCAAGCAAGCGCAGGGTAGTCAGCAGGAACCAGAACAAGGGTGTCCAAGTGGTCGCCATTCGACGTTGAGCAGCGTCCCATTTTACACCATAAAAAATGAAGTACGAACAGGGCTCAGTTGGAGCGCTGCCATCGGTCCATTTTGCTAGTAACAGGGTAGATACAATGTTCATAAAAGTTTGACTTACTATTTTTTAGCGGAAAAATTATTCAGGACTTCCTTTATGGGAAATAGCCCTTTCTCCTTTATTTTCCGCTCAAGAATCGAATTTCTAAAGCCTGCATTCTATATAAAAACAAACTGATAATATCTACTGCACAGAGCGTGCAGTGCGTTCAGCAAAGGCAAAGGTTCGGCAACTACTTCCTACTCCCTGTACACCACCATTCTTTCGTTGTATCGCTACGTCCCAGCCCCCCAGCTGGGCAACGAGGCTACTTATTTCGTGAAATAGTTTTTTGAAAAAGGAATTCAATCTTGGTTAAACAAATGCTTTATTCAGGAAAAATGGTCACTTCCTTTTACAAAAGAGCCCTCACTCCCATCTTCAAAAAAAATATGCTTAACATGATCTCTAACCGATTGTATCTTTCCGTACCAAAACCGTGTGTAGGAATTCCGAAGGAGCTAAACCGCTTTATTTTCTTTATTTAGAAACTTAATTTTGACACCAAATCCACTGCATTTAGTTTTTTGTATGGCCTACCCTATCTTTAAGGTCGCCAAGGAGCTGTTGAAATAGGTAATTACCTTCTCTTGTGGTTGCCTGGCATCAAGTAATGTACTTGCGCATCCATTTGATTGTATTTCTTTTATCTTAATCCACTCTATAAATTGCGAATTTGTGTCATCTACCCGTTTAAGTACCTTATTGCTTTGCCTGTTTCTCCCCGCACTGGTACAGGCACAAGACTACCAATCGAAGTCCATCAAGAGTGCGGATGGGCTCTCTCAAGAATACGTTACCTCTATTTTTCAAGATAAAAAAGGCTTTATCTGGTTTGGAACCTTCTATGGACTGAATCGTTACGACGGACATCAGGTAAAATCATACCTACCCAATCACCTTGGTAAATGGACCCTCAAGTCCAATATGATCAACCACATCGCGGAGGACAAACAGGGACTACTCTGGATTTCAACGGAAGACGGATTGGTCATCCTAGATCCCGCCACGGAAAAATTCGTCCACCTCGAACAATGGGTGCCAGAATACCAGGCAGGTTATGTCAAAAAAGCCATTCTCACCAGCACAGGGGAGGTTTGGTTCTACCAGAACCTTCAAGACCAAGTACAGCTGTTCCGCCTACAACTTAATGGAGATCTAAAAGCCCTGTTCCGAAAAGGAAGCAGGCAAAACCAGGCCATTCACCTTCAACCCATCCAACTCCCTTCCCAGGTACAAGGCCCCTTGAACCTGTTCTTTAAACTAACTGCCGACAAAATTCTACTCAGCGATGCCAATGGGCTCAGCATGGAGTTATCCACCAGCCAATCGCTGTTTCGCACGGTCCAACTAGCCGATTTCGGACAGCCCTACGAGGAGGGATCCTTATTGATCGAAAACAAAGAGGAAAAAACAGGGTTTTTAGTTCGGAAAAACCACAATTACAGGGACTTCTTGCCAATGGATCTCCTGAATCCTGTCTGCCAAGATCCGGCTGGTAACCGCCTCCTGATGCCCTTTTATGAAACTAAAATCACCCAAATCTACCCAGACCAGCCCTCCTACCAACCAGTACTCCATCAAATTGATCAACCTTCCTCCTTCGCCAAACTCATTGACCGTCAAGGTACCATCTGGATGGGGACCATCGGCTACGGTGCTCGTAGAATATCTCCAAAGACCGGAGGCTGTCGGATTCTCATGCCGGGAAAAGTGATTTACACCCTGGTACCACTACAACAACCACACGTCTGGCCAGGCTGCTTTGAACACAAATGGCTGCTTAATACCGCCAACGGAGCCATCCAGCCGGCTCCTTGGGCCTCCGCTAGCACCTCCAATAAGTCGATGGAAATCGCAGCCATGGTGACTAATCGGACCAATGACCGTTTTTTTCTCATTGAACGGCTTCCATCTGGCAAACAAATGCGGCTTCTACAATACGAGGTAGCTACCAATCAACTGAAAGACCTCCAGGTTCCCATCGCTAATTATTCCAACTCCCCCCCTACCCTATTGGAGGACCAGTTTGGCAATATCTGGATTGCTAATGTTGGAGGTGAAATTATCCGTTGGTCCACCCAATCCAATTCCCCTACTTCCTGGAACATCAAAAACCTATTTCCATCCGAATTTTCCGAAAAAGTGCTCGCCCGTCAGATGGTCCAAGACTCCTTTCAACAAATTTGGATTGCCACCAACTACGGTTTGGTTAAAATCAGCCAAATCAACGGAGAGGCACAATTTACCGCTTGGCATAACTACTCCGAGAAAGGAACGCTCTTCAGCAACAACGGATTACTTTGTCTTTTCCCCAACCCACAATCCCCAAATCAGATATGGCTTGGTACCCTAGGGGGCGGACTTGCCCTGTTTGATGCCAACCAGGCCTCCATCAAATACTTCAGCGATCAAACTTCGCCGAGCATGCTCATTTCGGGGATGGTCCCGGATACCAACCAAAATTTATGGCTTAGCACTAGCCATGGCATCTCCTGCTTTAGCTTGCGGGTGCACGATTTTCTCAACATCCACGTACCCGAATCCATTTCAAAGGCCAACTTTAGTGCCTCCTCGGCAGTGCGTTTCCCCAACGGCGAAATTGGCTTTGGAAGCTCAGAGGGCTTGTTTATCCTCCAACCGAACGACCTGATTGCCCAAGAACAAACAGCAAAAGTCTACATCACGCAGATTAAAATCAACGGCAAACTACTTCAACCTGAATCCAGTGTCCACCAACTGCAGTTCTCGGACGATGACATACCCTCCCTCAACCTAGACCACGACGAAAACTCCATCAGCCTGACCCTCTCCGCCCCAGAAGCCCAAAACTTGTCTTCCCTTCAATACCGTTACCGCATTAGCACCCTTTCACCCAACTGGATTGGTCTGGGTAAAGAAAATACGATTAGCCTCGCAGGGATTCCTCCAGGAAGGTACCTGGTGGAGTTGCAACTCATTACCTTGGGTCATAGCGAAAACAAAGCGCCTATTTCCACCCTGGTCCTGTTGGTAAGTCCTCCTTGGTACCGTTCTTGGTACGCCTATCTAGCCTACTGCGGCCTTTTATTATTTGGCCTCGGTGGCTTTATCCAGTATGACCGTAAGCGAATTGCTCTCCGCCATGAGTCGGAACTCAGCAAGCGGGAAATGACTCGGCTCGCCTCCTTAGATCAACTCAAAAGCCGGTTTTTTGCTTACATCGCCCACGAATTCAAAACGCCACTCACCATAATTATGGGATTGAGCGAATTGATAAAGGAGAGCACCGAATTGAACCAGCCTGCCGATTTTACCCAGCCGATTCTCCGGGAAAGCAAGCACATGCTTCGACTCATTGAAGAGATCCTGGACGTCAGTCAGTTGGAGGATGGATCCATCCAACTCCGTTTTGAACACCGCAACTTAATCGAGTTTCTCCAACAAACCTTGGATACCTACCAGCCAATGGTAGCAGGTCGTTCTATCCAACTTCTCTTTCAAACTACCGTTCCGGTACTTGAAATGGATTTTGACCCTGTGCGGTTCCGCTACATTCTGAATAACCTACTGTCCAATGCCATCCTTTACACGCCTCAAGGGGGAACCATCCAGCTCCAAATTCAGGAAGTCAGCGCCGAAACCGTAACGCTATCCCTGAGCGATACCGGACGAGGGATTGATCCCGACAAGCTACCCTTTATTTTTGACAAATATTACCGAGCTGCTCAAGAACCCGATAATACCCAACACCACGGACTCGGCCTCAGCTTTGTCCGCGAATTGCTGGCCTTAATGAGCGGAAGTATTTGGGTAGAAAGCACCCTCCAACAAGGGACCACCTTTTTTATTCAGCTACCACTGCATTCCAATAGCCTACCCAGCAAATCCACTACGCTCCAAAAAAACGACTTACCCGATGAGTTGGAGCTACCGCTCCTTGAGGAGCCCTTGCATTCTGATGCGCCCCTGCTTTTGGTTGTCGATGATAACCCCAGTATTCTGGATTACCTACGGCTCTGCCTACAACCTCACTTTAACCTGCTCTTTGCCAAAGATGGACAAGAAGGCCTAGCAATGGCCATCCAACAAATTCCAGACCTGATCCTAAGTGATGTGATGATGCCCAATATAGATGGTCTGGAAATGATTCAACAACTCAAACAAAATTCCCTGACTAGCCATATTCCCATGGTCTTGCTGAGTGCTAAATCCAGCCTCCAAGACCGACTCCAGGGCCAGCAAATTGGCGCAGATAGCTATCTGGCCAAACCCTTCCAAAAGGAAGAGCTTGTTCTCACGCTAAAAAACCTACACCTCCTTCAACAAGCCTGGAAAAAACGGTACCAGCCACTTCAGACCAACCTGAATGACCTTCCCTACCAACAACCCATGCCCCCCGAGTTTGAAACGAAAAGCATCGAATCCACCGATCAGTTCGTCAAAAACCTGTATGAAGTACTGGAAGCCAACTACAGTTCAGAGTCCTTTGATATCAATCAATTATGTAAACTGCTTCACATCAGCCGAACTCAACTTTACCGTAAACTAGCCTCTGTCTCCAATCAGTCTGCCATGGAATTATTAAAAGATTTCCGACTACAAAAAGCCATGGAGCTACTAAAAAACAACCCTGAGCTTGGCACAAAAGAAGTCACCTACTTAGTTGGCTTCAAAGAACGCTCCCATTTTTCTTATAGTTTCACCAAAAAATACAACATCTCCCCTTCCGAGGTGCGAAAAAACAGCAATAATTATTAATTGTTAATGGTTAATTATTAATGGTTAATGGGGCCTATCAACTAGATTAACAAGGCACCCTAAGAGCTTGACTCAGAACTACACCTTTATTCCATATTAAACAATTGGGAAGCGAGCAAAATGCTCACCACCCGCCCGTGATCATGAATGTCGAAGGACCAAATAAAAAAATGGATAGCAAGCAAAATGCTCACCACCCATTTTTTGTCTCCTATCTTTTCCCGTATTCGACACTTTTTATTATAAAAAATCATAAAATACTGTATATCATTTATTTGCGCCAAAAAACATATTTATTTTGGGTGTCCCAGACACCCAATCCCTATCTTTTGGGGTGTTTATTCGGCAAAAAGGATAGTGTTCTAAAAAGTGTGTCTAGGAACTTAACTCAGAACTACACCTGCATTCCATATTAAACAATTGGATAGCGAGCAAAACGCTCACCACCCGCCCGTGATCATGAATGTCGAACGACTAAATAAAAAAATGGGCGGCAAGCAAAATGCTCACCACCCATTTTTTAGCTCCTATCTTCTGATCAATTGGAGGCTATTGAGATGGCAGGGCTACGCCCCTTGGTATCCGTTATGCCGGGAAAGTCCAGGTAAAATGTTGAAAAATAAAAAATGGGCAGCAAGCAAAATGCTCACCACCCATTTTTTAGCTACAATCAATCGTTAACAATTAACCATTGATCATTATTCTCACTGCTTGATCGGTCGTCGTCTCGACTTTGTAGTACAAGTTGCCTACGCCGTCTACCAACTTCCGGTCTACCGTGAATACGTTGTAGCCTTTCGCAAACTGGCCTTTCGCTGTGTACAGAATCCG
>CANHDG010000102.1 GCA_947459365.1 Saprospirales bacterium | reverse complement strand
GGTAGCTTCGTGTCTTTTTTACACTCTCTACCCCGCCTTTTTTAACATTTATTTTAAGATCTTAAGAATGACGATAGTAGCAGATTGTGGCTCCACCAAGTGTGATTGGTTAATCCTTCACGGGGAGCGCAACCACCAGTTGGAAAATACCGTTGGTTTCAGTCCTTTTTTCCATACCTCTGAGGAAATCAAGGGGATTGTTGAGGAGCAGTTATTGCCCAAAATCAACGCTGATCAAGTGACCCACCTTTGGTTTTATGGGACCGGCGTGCACGATGATTATCGGGCAGAAATTGTCTCTAAAGCCCTGACCGCTTGTTTTCCGAATGCTCAAGTGGAGGTAGAGCACGATTTATTGGGCGCTGCACGGGCCGTCTGTGGTCATACTGCCGGGATTGCTGGCATTTTGGGCACCGGTTCCAACTCCTGTTATTACGACGGAAAAACCATCGTGGATAATGTACCCTCTCTGGGTTGGGTTTTGGGTGACGAGGGCAGCGGCACTCATTTAGGAAAAGCCTTGGTGAGGGCCTTCTTTTACCGGGAGTTGCCGGCCGATTTGAATGCTGCGTTTTTAGCGGCACATCCGGAAGGAGCGACGGTAATCAAGGACCGCGCTTATGAGAAAGGTGCCAATTCCTATTTGGCTACGTTCACCCGTTTTTTAGGAGAGCACGCTTCTCATCCCTACATTCAATCGCTCGTAGCCGATTCCATTGGTGAGTTTTTGGATCGCCACGTATTAAAGTACTCCGGTGCGCACAACGTTCCTGTGCATTTTGTTGGTTCCATTGCCCATCATTTTCAAGATATTTTGGTGAAATGCATGGAAGAGCGCAAATTAAAGTTAGGCAACGTGGTGCGCAAGCCCATTTATCCTTTAGCCGATTTCCACACTAAACACCTGGATTAGTCGATTATGAAAAAAGAGATCAAACGGTTGGCTGTTTTGACCTCCGGAGGGGATGCCCCCGGTATGAACGCAGCTATCCGAGCTATTGTCCGAAATGCCTTTAACAACGACCTTCATATCTATGGTATTCAGCGTGGCTACGAAGGGTTGATTAATGGTGATATTCGCCGATTGGAAACGTCGGATGTCAGTAACATTATTCATCGGGGTGGAACCATTTTAAAAACGGCTCGGAGCCAGCGGTTCATGACTTCAGAAGGCCGTAAAAAAGCCTATGAAAATCTGGTGGACATGGATATTGACGCCATCATTGCCATTGGAGGAAATGGAACCCTGACCGGGGCGAAGATCTTTATTGAAGAATACCCGGATGTACGGATAGTGGGCTTGCCGGGCACCATTGATAATGACCTTTTTGGAACCGATTTTACTATTGGCTTTGATACTGCTTTAAATACAGCGGTGCAGGCGGTGGATAAAATCCGCGACACGGCCGATTCCCACAACCGCTTATTTTTTGTGGAGGTAATGGGTCGCCACTCCGGTTATATTGCCCTTTATACAGCGATTGCCGGGGGAGCGGGAGGCGTATTGATTCCAGAAGAAGATGCTTCCTTGGATGATTTGGTAAAACTATTGAAAAAAGGCGCGAAACGCTCCAAACTGTTCAGCATTGTGATCGTCGCTGAGGGGAACCACCTTGGAAACGTTTATGATATTGCGAAGAAAGTCGAAGAGAAAGTAGATTTTTACGACGATATCAAAGTAACTGTGATTGGGCATTTGCAGCGCGGAGGTTCACCGAGTGCTTTTGATCGGATCCTGGCCAGCGTTCTTGGGTTTCATTCTGTGGAGGCCCTGTTGGAAGGCAAAACTGGCTTGGCGCTAGGGATCAAAAATAACAACGTGCATTACACGCCGTTTGGGGAGGCCATTACCAAACAAAAAGTCGTTAATATGGACATGTTGCGCATGGCCCATATTCTGGCACAATAACTGTTTTTTTTCAAATACGGCCGGAAAGAGTGGATATTGTTCCTCTTTCCGGCATTTTTATACCTAACATGCAGCAGAACCTTGCACAAATTGCCCTGGTGGTCCAAGATTACGACGAGGCGATTGCCTATTTTACCCAGGTGTTCCGATTTGAACTCGTAGAAGACACCGCCCTCAGTCCTCAGAAACGCTGGGTGGTGGTCCGCCCCCGAGGCGGTCAAGGTAGCAGCCTCCTATTGGCCAAGGCTGCGGATGAGCAGCAAGCCAGTCGGATTGGCAACCAGACCGGCGGACGCGTCTTTTTGTTTTTGTACACCGACGACCTCGATCGAGATGCTGCCTATTTATCGGAGGCCGGGGTTCGGTTCCTTCGGGGGCCGTTGGAAGAGCCCTATGGACAAGTGATGGTGGTAGAGGATTTGTATGGGAATAAGTGGGATTGGATTGAGCGAAAAGGATAGATGGGCAGCGTGCTTCAGCTAAGTTCGAACAGCGAGCGGAAATAATCCATCAGGTATTGTTTCCCCCTGCGGGAGGCTTCCAGACCATCTCCGTTGGTGAGGTGCACCATCCCTTCTCCCGGTTTGTAGCGATCAATAAACCGGCTGTTGACCACAAATTTTTTGGAGACAGGAATAAATGCACATTGTTGGACCAGGTAATTTTTGTAGAACCCTAGGTTTCGGACGGAGAGCAGAGATCGGCGTTCGGTGAGGAAGATGGTGGTGATATTATCGGTGCCTTCCAGGTAGATGACCTCCCAGATATCCAAGTATTTCACCTCCCCTTTTACGAGGAATACCGGCAGTTTGTGGGCCCCATTTTGTTGGCGTTGCAGACCATTTATGGTATTTTTGAGAACATCTAGCTGGTGGTAGTACCCTTGTTGTTGCAATTTGCGATGGCCTCGGTGGAGACCATTAATGAGCTCCAGGGCGGAGAGCGGTTTGGGGAGGTAATCGATTGCGGAGCGGCTCAGGATTTGGGCCATATTATCGAGGTAGCCGAGATCGGATAGAAAGATCAGGGCAATTCGCTCGAGCAAATCTGGGTTTACTTGGTCGAGCAGGTCAAAGATGCTGCCGTCTTGAAATCGCAGGTTGACCAGCCATACATCAGCTGGGGCAGTGTTGATGAGTTTCAGACCTTCTTGTACCCCTTTTGCCACCCCTTTCACATTGATTTCGGGGGAATATTGATCGAGGGTACGCAATACGGAAGACACTGTTTCGGGGTTGTCTTCAATCAAAATCACATTCATAGTTCGATTTGCTGGTAATTAAGTTGGCTATTTTTTGTGTGGGCGGCTACCCATTCATTTTGGCTGCTCAAATGTACAAAATCGTTGCTGCTCAGAAGCAGGAATAAAGAAACGGGGAGGAAAAAAAAGGGGCTTGAAGGCCACAGGCATCGTTTCTACTGGAGAGAAAACGAATAGGTGCAGGAGTTAGTTCCTGGCAGGAGGGAGGGTATTGAATGGATTGTTTCATAAGAAATGGAAACAGAGAAGAACAACTAAGCGATGGAGTAAAAGTTGGGTGATCGTAGCCTTCAAAGATAGAGTCAATTTAACGAGGGAGCCTGCCACTGGTTATTTTATATGACCGCTTGTTATTTTATTCGACCGCTTGTTGGTTTTTGTATTTTAGGTGGGGAAATAAGGATTGTTTTAGCCGCTCTTTTTGGGTTCTAATTAGAGCGGATATTCAGCAGTGTAAAAAAATAGTCCTGAGGGAGCGGTGGAAGCGGGTCGGTAAAGGGTCCTTTCAATACATATATAAATAGTTAATACCACTGGTTATTTTATATGACCGCTGGTTATTTTTTCCGACCGTTGGTTATTTTTCGTTTGGTGGGCTGGGATTGGGAGGGGTAGATTTGGGGGAGAGGGGGGGAAATTGGTCTCTCTCAAAAAATGGTAACTTGATGAATATTGGCAACTCAACTAGATCTCGATACGGCCATCTGCAGCTTGGAATAGAGTGTGCTTTAATTGTCTTGTGTTTGGGTGGTGGCTCCTTGTATTCCCAGACAATGGATACACTTCGGCTTGACAGTGTAATAATCAATGAGCATCTAGTAGTAACGGCTTATCGACAAACTAAAGAAGCCTTCCCTTTGCCTTTGACATTCCATTCTTCAACTAAGTTTGAATTGGCAGAGCGCTGGTCAAGAACAGTACCTGAGATGTTGATGGGGCTTCCAGGGGTATTTGTTCAAAAAACGACCCATGGTGCCGGTTCGCCCATAATTCGCGGATTAACAGGACAACAGACGCTGTTAATGGTGGATGGCATACGAATAAATAATGCCACTTTCCGCTCGGGCCCCAATCAATACCTAAATACGATAGATCCCTCATGGGTTCAAAAACTGGAATATATGCCAGGTAGTGGTTCATCAGAGTATGGTAGCGATGCCATTAGCGGGGTTTTAAATGTGATCACAGCAGACCCTCAAATGACTTCTTACTTTAAGGTGGCCCCAGAGGTGAACGTTCGGTATACCAGCAAAGGGATGGAAAAAAGTGCCCAAGCTGCTATCAACCTATCTAGCCAGAAATGGGCCTTGCGGATAGGCAGTTCTTTTCGTGATTTTGGGGATTTAGTTGGAGGGGCTTCTGTGGGCCGGCAGAGTCCATCAGGCTACAATCAAAAAGCTGGTGAGGCAAAATTAAATGTGGCACTTCGTTCGGATTTAAGATTCGTGGCTGCTTGGCAGTATTTGCAGCAGGATACGGTTCCTCTTTATTATCGTGTGGCGTTGGAAAATTTTGAGTATTATCAGTTCGCTCCTCAGGCTAGGCAGCTGTTGTATGGAAAATTACAATACTCCACCAGAAAAAAGTGGTTAAAATCCTTGCAGTTTATTGTCTCGCAGCAAGATTGTAGGGAGACAAGGTTGAGTGCAAGACGCAATCAGCTCAAGCGTCTGGAAGAAAAGGATAGAATTATTACCAACGGATTTCAACTACAAGCACTAACGACAGTAAGCAATCGTTGGAAAATGACCAGTGGTGTTGAATCGTATTACGATAAGGTGCTAAGTAAGCAGGTTGAGACGGAACTCAATTCCAATTCTTCCCTTGAGAAAAGAGGACTTTATCCAGATAAATCCCAAATGGAAAGTTGGGCATTTTTCAATACACATACAATTGATATAAAACGGTTTCAGGTATCAGGAGGTTGGAGGTATAACTTATTCAAGTTACAAGTTCAAGAAGAGCAGTTGGGTTTGACAACCATCAAGCCAAATGCACTTGTTGGGAATATCGGAGCCTCTGTACGATTATTTAACCAACTAAGGCTTTTTGGTAATGTTGGTACGGCGTTTAGATCCCCCAACATAGATGATTTAGGAACCCTTGGAATAGTTGGCCAGCGCTACGAATTGCCAAACTACCAACTTCAACCCGAGAAAAGTCGAAACATGGAATTGGGAATGAAATGGAAGTCCAAGTCAGCTAGTGCTCAGCTATCCGCTTACCAGATTTTACTAAATGGTCTCATAGGTAGGGTTCTTTCAGGCGATTCCATTGCAGGCTACCCAGTTTATCTCAAAGAAAATATAGCTTCAGCGATTGTAAAAGGGGGAGATCTACAAGCCGAAGTCCAGCTTAATTCCAGCTGGGTGTTGAAGGGCAATATAGGTTACACCTTTGGTGAAAATACCATAACAAAAGAACCTTTGCGGAGAATTCCACCGCTTTATGGAAGAGCAGAGCTTCAGTATAAATTTTCAAAGGGTTTGGTGAGATTGGAAGGGCTTGCTGCGAAGGCACAGACTCGATTAGCGAAGGCGGATCAAGAGGATCTTCGCATTGGAAAGGAGGGCACTCCAAAGTGGAGTGTTTTAAACCTAGGTTACGTTCAATATCTGGGTCAATTTACTTATTGTTTCGAATTTCATAACTTGTTGGATCGCACATATAAGACTCATGGTTCGGGAGTTTATGCCCCTGGAAGAAGTTTATGGATACAACTTTCGTTTCAGCTGAAGTAAGGAGGTATCGAGTAACTGTCATCCTTCAGTAATAGGTACTTCAGAACAATTTTGAGAGAAAATAGAAAGGAATTCTATCCTCCCATTCAGAGTGGTTTCAACCAGAAAAAAGCGAAAAATTGAAGTATGGTTTAATTTTATAATACCACTGGTTATTTTATTTAACCGCTTGTTATTTTATTCGACCGTTGGTTAAAAACGGCTTGGGAATCCGCAATTCTTCTTGTTAGATTTGATCGCTTTTGTCATAACCATACCGCGCTATTAGCAGGTTATTTGGCTTAATGTACGTTTCCATTTAGCATCCTAAATGAGCTTTTGGCAGCGATTGTTTAATCATTTTTTAACATCACATCAGAATGGTCAAAAAATTCCTTCTTGCCTCCTTGGTACTCTATACGTGCTTTGGGGTGAACGCTCAAAACTGGACGTCAATGCCCAATATTCCTGGCCCTGCCAGGGGACTTGCTCCTACCTTTTCCATTGGTGGAAAAGGCTACATAATTGGTGGAGCAAGTTATAGCAATACTTTAACAGATTGTTGGGAGCTAAATACAGAGAATAACACCTGGACTGAGCGGGCTCCATTTCCTGGTGCGCCCAGAATTGGGGCTATTGGATTTGCAATTAATGGTTACGGCTATTGCGGTCTAGGAAACCAAGATAGTACTCTTTATCGCTACGACCCTTTGTCGGATACGTGGACACAAATGGCTACCCTCTCCCTTCCATGTGCGAATATTTGGACTGGTATGGCTTTTACAATTGGAACAGATGCCTATTTTCTATGTGCCAACACAAAGGTCCTAGTTAAATACAGTACGACCACGAATGTTTGGTCCGAAATGGCCACTTTCCCTGGAAATGCCCGCTTTACTGGTATTGGTTTTTCAGCTGGGGGAAAAGGTTACATTACCTGTGGAGTTATGGGATATTTCATCCCGCTAAATGATTTGTGGGAATATGATGCTACTACAAACAGTTGGACACAAAAAGCTTCCTTACCTGCAGCTGGAAGGTATGCGCTAACAGCTTGTGGTATTGGTGACAAGGGTTATATTCTAGGAGGGGAAAAATTATACCCGACCATGTCTTCTAATGAAATGTGGGAATACAATACGGTGACGGATACATGGGTATTGAAATCTACATTTCCATGGGGTGCCCGGCATTATATGAGCACCTTCGTTGCTAACGAAAAAATCTACACCGGACTGGGACAATATGGTTATCAGAGCGATTTTTATGGATATGATTTGTTGAGTGTACCTACTTGTACAACTAACCCTCCAAATGGAGACTCTTTGCAAGTCTTTTGCGCTGGAAGCACCCTAGCAGAATTAGAGTTAACTGGCTTAAATATACAATGGTATGCCGCAGCAACAGGAGGTAGTCCTTTGCCCGAGAATACGGAACTGACAAACTGTACTACCTATTACGCTTCCCAAACGGTGGATAATTGTGAGAGTAATACTCGTTTCCCCGTTATGGCAAAAATATTTGATGTCTCAATCGCAGCGACTGATACATTAGTCTGCGATGGATCTGTGGTAACGTTGACAGCCAATATAAACGGGAGTAAAGTTTATAATATCGGGGATCTGGGACCCGCGGGTGGTTTTATTTTTTACGATAAGGGAAATAACGATGGAGGGTGGCAGTATTTGGAAGCCATGCCAAGTGACTTGGGGGGGTATACGAGTATCGCTTCAGGATGCTATTGTACATCTATTTTAAACACTGCTGATTCGATAGGCGCAGGCCCCGGAAATACCGCTGCATGGATTCTTCCAGGTTGTTCTGGGATAGCTACCAATACTTTAACTTTCTCATTCGGAGGGTACACGGATTGGTTCATCCCCTCAAAGGATGAATTAAATGCGATGTACCAAAACCTAAAGGTGAACAAAATCGGTTATTTTACCAATATAAACTATTGGAGTTCATCTCCGGGACCTTATGGCGGTTGTGGAGTGGATGGTGGAGCATGGGTACAGAGCTTCGTAGACGGTAGTCAAACTACGGAGGCCAGGAATGGATACCAAGGTTCTGGTGCTCTAAGGTACATTAGAAGAGTGGAGGGAATAGGAGTTACCCCAAGTTATGCTTGGTCAACAGGAGCTACTACCAGGTCTATCTCCTCTACCATTTCTCAAAATACAAACTTCTCCGTAACAGTGACGTTGGGTGGGAACTCGTGCACGGGGACAAAGACGGTTCAGGTAAATAATAATCTGAATGTGGGAAATATATTGGTAACCGGTGGTGGTGTATATTCGGGGACTGGCCCAGGGGTTGATATTGGTCTTTCTGGAACTCAGTTTGGTGTTTTATACCAGTTGGTTCGAAACAATGTAATCTTAGTAGATAGTTTGATTGGAAACGGTAGCCCCATGTCTTTTGGGACTTTTAAAAATCCAGGGACATACCGAGTAAATGCGCTATTGGGTGGGTGTGTAGAAATTGTAATGAATTCTGCATCAATAAGTCTGAATAATGCAGGCGGATCTGGTTGCTCAAAGACTTATACCTCAAATGAAGATTTTGATGAGGGACTATTATTAAGTGTGAATTATAGTGTTCCAGGAAGCCTGAGGCTAGATAAACCGGGGCAACCTTTGCCATTCATCAATATTGCAGCAACTGATAATGGCACAATTGTACGAGTAGATGTTGTTACTGGCCAAGTCGTTGGAGAATATTTAACTGCACCTAGTA
This sequence comes from Saprospirales bacterium, assembly GCA_947459365.1. GTDB lineage: Bacteria > Bacteroidota > Bacteroidia > Chitinophagales > Saprospiraceae > M3007. The sequence continues at coordinate 2,038 of CANHDG010000102.1, read as the reverse complement.
ACAGAGGGAAAAGCCCTTCTAGGACTACTGTTGATAAATATGGTAATGTATGGGTAACCAATAGGCAGGAGAATTCTTTAGTTAATGGTGTCCCTAAAGGTTCTGTCACAAGAATTGGTGTAGTCCTTGGGGGGACTAGGTGTGATCAGTCAGGTAATCCAAATCCGAATGGACAGTATCTCAAACCTCCATTTTTGTACAATACTTGTTTGGATAGAGATGGCGATGGACTCTTAAAAACTTCCAGAGGGTTGGGTAATGTTTTATCATGGAACAACGTGGGTGGCGTGGATGATTTTGGAGGGGTTAGCATGGCCGAGGATGAGGCTATTATTAACTACGTTAGAACAGCTGGAACGCTAGCTAGGACAGTAGCTGTTGATTCAAATAATGATCTTTGGGTTGGAGGATGGGAGAACCACGTTCACGAAAAAATTGATGGACAAACAGGCTTGCCGGTTCCAGGGACCGCCTTTAATATAGGTACTGGGGGGTACGGTGGACTTGTGGATGATAATGGTATTCTATGGTCATCTGGTTTCGATAACCTATTACGATTTGATCCCTCGGGTCAACCTTTTCCAGCGGCCACGAATATTAGTGCTAACCAAGGTTACGGTTTGGGTATTGATCCTAACACTGGAGAAATATGGCAGACCATACCTGGCTATGTACGAAAATACAGCCCTGCAGGAATATTACTTGGCCAATATGAGCATGGAAGCTCAATTGCACAAGGAGTTGCTGTAGATGCTGCTGGAAATGTATGGGTTGCACATGCTGCATGGGGGGATCCAACTATTGGTAGACTGAGGACTGACGGGACTTATATTGGTAAAATTTTTGTACCATCAGGTGTTACAGGAGTGGCTATTGATGGTTTTGGAAAAGTGTGGGGGACTTGCCTTAATGCAAACCTTGCAGTTCGTATTGATCCTAACTCTGGCCCTGTGGGTGGTGGTGGATTTCAGGTGGGGGCTGTAGATATGACGGTATCTTTGGGTGCTAATTCTAGACCCTACAACTACAGTGATATGACAGGTTTTGTGGTCATCAATAGCACGGTTCCTTCTGGTACTTGGACCGTTGTACATGACGGCCAACAGCCAGGAACACAATGGAGTACGGTTAGTTGGACAGATAGTATTCCGGATCAAACGGGGCTTAAAGTTGAAGTGAGGGCATCTGATAGCCTATTGGCCTTACCTGGTATCCCTTTTACACAGGTAGATAATGATGTTTCTTTTTTTGGAACAGGTATTCAGGGGCAATATGTGGAGGTTCGTGTAACCTTCTTTCGTGAGCTTGACGTAAATGCCTCTCCGGTATTATTTGATTTGACTATTAACTGCTGTCCTGACATCCCCCCAACAATTGTGTGTCCACACACGCTTCTAATGCAAGGAAACGATCCGGACCAATGTGGCGCAAAGGTTAACTGGTCAACTCCTCAAGCCTCTGACGACTGTCAATTAATTAGTGTAGTCCAGACCCAAGGACCACCCTCCGGCTCGTTTATTCCTGCGTTGGGCACAACTGTTATTGAATATACAGCAACCGATATACTTGGTTTGACAGCTACCTGTTCTTTCGAAGTAATGGTGATGGATACGCAGAAACCAGAATTTGATGCAGATATCACTATGCCAGCTGATATAACGGTGGAATGTAATGCCATTCCGGATACCTGTGTCTTTCATGGTTTAGGTGCCTGTACACCTTTAGTGAACAGTGATGTCAACGATAACTGCGCTGCTCCTGCTGACTTAATTATTGAATTGATAACAGAAAGTACGCAAGGACCGGATCCTGCCCTATGTAGCTACTACCAATACTCCCTTACCCGAACCTGGTCAGTAACAGATCAAGCGGGTAACATTCGGGAACATACGCAGGTAGTTCAGGTGAAGGATACCCAATCCCCCACTGCTGTTTGCAAATCAGCCACTATTACACTGAACGAATTTGGACAAGCCTGGCTCTCCCCAACCGATTTGGATGGCGGCTCTTACGACAATTGTGCGTTAAATCCTTTTCT
>CANHDG010000101.1 GCA_947459365.1 Saprospirales bacterium | reverse complement strand
TATTCGCACGTCCGATACATCTTCTAAATGCAGGTGTTTCAGGTTATTTAATACGGTTTTGCCTTGTGGGTCGAGCAAACCGTCGTGTGGCATGATATCAATTTCTGCAATGTATTTCATAAATAGATTTCTAAATTAGAGACACAAAGGTACTTAAGTTTGGTTTAAACGGTTGGTTTAATTCAGTTTAAACTGAACAGTGATACCTGAATTCAGCGTGGTAATAGGGAATGATTGGGATGTTTTAGGGATGGTTCTGCGGTAATCGCAGAAGAGCCTGAGTGCGAGCCGCCGGTTGAGTTGGTAGTCGACCGATGGGTTGATACTGATGGTGGTGCTACCTCTGGATGGTTGCGCTTCATTTCGTTGCAGACTGTGCACGATGGTGATATCATCGCGGTATTCGAAGTCAAATTTGATATTGAGGTCATGTGCTTGGGAACCGGCACTTCCTCCTGGGGTTGGAGGGGTAGCAGGATCTTTCTTTGATTTGCCGTTGGATTTTTTGTTTTTGCTACCCTTCCCTTTCCCCTTATTGCTACCTGTCAGGAACGGAATATCTACGTCTTTGATTCGGTGGCCAAATCCTCCTGCGTAGGCGGTGGCCTGTGTTTCATTGAGCGTATAATCCATGAAGGACATTGCTAGCGTTCTAGATTTTTTGAAATCGGCTTTGAAGGACATGCCATTTTTCATTTTAACGTCTAGTCCAAGTAGAGGTTGGAACTGCTCAGTGATGACCACCTGAGGGATTTCGAACCGGGCGATATAGTTTAGATTGACCTGGTCCTTTTGGAAAGGGTTGGCCGCATCGTAGAAGATATCGGTGTTGTATTGGTTGACCGTTAAAGTATTTTTGTAGCCGTGCGCAATTTGGACGCTGGAGAAAATCTTATCGAGCTTTCCGACCTTGGAGAGTCCATTGTAGTTTAATTTCCAGTTGACGGCTGGTCGGGTTTTGAACACATCGAGTCCGACGGTATTGGGGTCGGTTTCGGTGTAGGCAGCTAAAAAGGCTGGTAGAAGTACTTCTTGGTGGATTTTTCCATAGCCTTCACGGTACCCTGGATTTTGTTCTGGATCATCGTGGGGATTAATATTTCCGACACTTGAACCCAATCGATTAGAGATGATGGGGCCATAGGATACAAAGCGTTTGAAGAGTCCATCGATGTCTTTATCGAACAACGTGTTCATAGAGAAGAAGGAAGTGGTATAGCTTCCCATGTCTCTGTAGGCGCGGTGTTCGTAGAAAACGGAGTCTGGGTTTAGGTTGAACACCTGGTCTTTGAATAGCTCGGTACTATTTCGGGTGTACTGTCTATTGGCGTTTAGTTCTACTCTGAAGTCTTTGAATGGCTCGACGGTCAGGCCGGCATCCAAGGTTTGAGAGTAGTTTCGGGTGACTTGTTGATTGAGTTCGACGCGTTGGGTGATCCAGCCATTTCTAGCGGCATTATCGAGCCATTGGGTGGTGGGTTGGGCACCGAACACGTATCCTAAGCCTGGAGCGCCGAATCCTTCGGTCATACCTAGGAGTTTTGATTCGGGGGTGAATCCGGGCACGACACTTCCGATGTTTTCGGTGTAGTTGAATCGGCCTTTTCGTACTAGCATGAGTGGTCGGAGGGCGATTCGTTCGGCCATGCTTGGCTGCCGTTCTTTTTTCTTTTTATCCCCTTCGCTTGATTTTCCACCAGATTGGCCTGCTTTTCCGCCTTGCTTTGGATTTTTATCCTCTTTGGTTCCTGGATCATTTTGATTATTCTGATCGTTGTTTTGGCCAGGTTGGCCAGGTTGTACCCCATCTTTTCCGATTCGTCCGGGTGCTTTATTAGCGGGCACGACAGGGTTATCGGGGTTACCCGGGTTATTAGGGTCTTTGGTTGGAGGGGTATCTTTGGAGGGATTGGAGGGAGCGTTTTTATCTCCCATGGCGCCACCCATCATTCCACCGCCGCCTGGATCAGCATTATCGCGTTGGTTTTTATCATTTGATGGAGCATTATCTCGGCCGGGTTTAATACCACCGGGAGCTCCTCCATTACCGGATCCACCGTTGTTATTTTTTCCACCTCCTGGTTGCATATCCTGCTTATTTTTTTTGCCGGAAGGGGAGGATGGTTTATTGATTTTTGCCAGGTATTTGCTTTTATTATACAGACCTTCGAAGTTAAAATCGCCATTTACCTGACGGGAAACATTGTTTTGGATTACATTCCCGAGGTTTCTGGAGTTCTCGTAAGGTTGATATACTCCAGCGTCCAGATTTTGCAATTTGAGGGATTGTGCAGACCAAGTATATCCTGCGGTATAGCTTGCTTTTACATTAATCCAGTCGAGCAGCTTGAAGCTTTTGAAGGGGAGGGTATAATTCAGGCTGGCGTTTTGCTGGTAGTTCTTAGGACGACCAAGGCTACGCATATTGGTTAGGATAGAATCGCGGCGCTCGGTTTCGGTTACGCGTTCACCCAGCTGGTTGTATTCGAGCGGTTCGTCCACAAGGCTTCGTGCATTGGCATCGAAGTTAAATCGCAGCGATTTTGCAATGGTCCAGCCCAGGTCATAATTACGGTCCCAGGTTAGTCGTCGATTGTAATAGGTATTATTTTCCAAGGTTTCGCCCGAATTGAAAGGGCGCCAGACGGTGGTGCCTGCAATACGTTGAATATTGGTATTGAAGCCGTAGGTTTCGGGAATAGGATTAAGGTTAAACTCCTTCAGGAACTTGAAGTATCTATCACTTATTTTGATGTTTTTAAACGGTTGCAGCGGTTTTAAGCCGGTTGCGTATTGGTAATCCAGGCCGCCTTTGTACTGTTTCAAGTTATCGCTAAATATAATAGGGGTTCGGCGATCTTGTTCGTTGAAGGCGTAGGTGAGGCTAAAGTTTTCGATATTCCATGGAAGTGGAACTTTTCTTGCTGGTCCTTTTCGCTCTTTACGCACATTGGTGAAGTTATAAGCTCTGTTAGTAGTTACATCCAGGGCATTCATGCGGATACTGTCTCGATCTGCAGGGTCGGAGGCATCAATTTTTTCTTTCAGGTTGATATCCAGGTCGTACGGATCGAATTCTGGTCGACGGGTCAGGTTAGAGTACTGGGCGTAGAATGGGAGGCGTAGGCCCCATTTTTCAGGCAAGAATTTATCTAGGGCGATGGTGGTCGAGATATCGAACTGCAGTACATCTTCCAGTTGACGTTGGAGGAGTCGCTGATCAATTCCTCCCCATCCACGGCTAGTGAAGGTGCCTGCCGCGGAGATATTCCCCAGATCTGCCATTTGGACATCTACTCGAGCGGTTCCGGCGTAGCCACCTTTATCGCTGAACCCATTTAGACGCAATTCATTTACCCAAACTTCCAGGCACTGAGGTTTATTTAGGTTATAGTTTTGGACACCAATCATGACACCTTTTACGTAGCCCAGGTTTGGATTTCCGATGATTTTCACCCTGTTTTCGGGTTGGTTGGGGTCATTGATGATATATAAGGCAGAGAGGTCACCGCCCGCGGCGTTTCGTATTTTCTTTAATTCGGTAAATACCTCTAATGGGAAGTCAAATACATTTTTCCATACCTCTCGTTTGTATTCATCATCTTCGGAGAAGTAGTCATCTGTGATGGCTTCGTCAGAGGCGCGTAAAGGTATTTCGTACTCGTAATAGTTGCTGAAGAAGTCGGATCCGACACGGATAAACACTTTCACTTCGTCTGGTCCGAAGGCATCAGCTGGGTTTAATGGTTCTGCGTGTGCGAACATTTTGATGCGTTCGAAACGGCGCAGGTCCATATTAAGTGTTTTAAAAATACCTCTTCCCTCGCAGCTTGGCAGGCCGCAGACGGTCATAGAAAGGGCTTGTTCGTTTTGTAGGACATCAGGGAATGCGCCAACGGAGTTTTCCCGTTGAATTCCTTGTGGGATGGTGTAGTTAAACGGTGTCCGTGCGGAGTTTTCCTCAATACTGACGGCGTTTACATCGAATGCAACACCGGGAGAGGGTTGTGTAATATCTGGGCAGGCGGCGCTCACAGGATCATTAATCACCTGGGTGAACCGGCGCCACTGGTTTCTACCCATTTCCAGGGTTGCAAATCGGAAGGTAGTGACAGTATTAAAACCACGCCAAAGAATACGGATAAAGCGGATGGAACGGAAATCTTGGATTCCGTTTACGGCCTGGCGCTGCGTCCAATCGAGGGGAACTTTAAAGCGGTACCAAGTTACACCACTAACTTCGACGGTATCCGTGATCAGTTGGGAGAGTGCAACGCCGGGATCATCCATGACCAATTTACCTGCCAAGTTGCCGGGTGTGTTTTTGGTTAATGGAATTCGATACCGGTAGTATTGTTCAATTTCGTTCAGGGACAGGTCACGATCCAGGTCTTCTGAGTCCGGGAAGTTGGTGGAGGAGGTCACGAAGTCATTGCCTGTTCCAGTTGGGGTATTTCCTTCTTGGTTATTGAAGTTCAAGTAACGTTCCAACAATCCGGGACCTGTATTGCTTTGTCCTCCATAGCGACCGTCCAGGTAGTGAATGAATTCATCTCCAGACGGGTCTGCTCGGAAGGCCGCCTTCACGTTAGGGTCGATATTGGAGGCTTCGACAACGTTGAGCCAGTTTTTGAAGTAATCACGTTCGCCTTCGTTGTCTAGGCCATCTAAGCCGATATCTTGGAGACCTCTTTTTGCTGGGTCGTTATCGAAAGCTTGAACCAGTGGTTTGAGTACGGGTACTCGGCCCCAGGGGGTTTTTACGGTTACGACATTTTCGGGTGTTTGAGTAGGGAGAGCGCTTTCAAAATATTGCCTAGAATCGCGCATGACATCTTCTGAAACGTTTCCTAGGTCGATAATCATTTCTCCTTCTTGGGATACCCCTTCTGGTTTTTCTTCGTAGGGGTTCATCATCCAGAATTCGATGAATTCCACGTTACTTGCTTCGAAGTCGGTGTTGCTATTGTTCATTCCGCGCATGAAGCCTGCCCAGCGTGTTTCGGGGGCGGCGAGTTCACCAAAGTTATTGAGTCCTTCGGTGACTTTTAGGCCATTAGAGGCGGTGTAGCCTCCTGGGATATCAAAGTTATAAGGTCCGCGACGATTGGGGAAGATGGTTACATCCAAAGGGCGCAGGGTAGATTGTTCGAGTGGGGAAAGCTGTCGATTGGGAAAAATATCCTGGAAACGGAACAGCTTGGTGTAAGGGTTGTCGGAGTCCTGGTTGTCAAGGGCGCTTGGATCGGCGATATACCAAGCCATTTTTGACCGGTTGGCGTTGAGTGCCAATGAGTCCGGTCCTATTGAGTTAGCCGATGCATTTTCTGGAAAGAGGAGGTCATTTCCGCTGCTCAGCTCACCTTGGGGTACGGAAGCGATCATCCAGCTATTGGCAGGGAAGGACAGTGGTATATTGGCGGTACTTCCTTCGAAGTCATCGATATAAACTAGGCCACCCTTTTCACTTCCTTGGTTGATAGCCTTGTTGTAGCCTGGTTGAAGGGCGGCTACTTCTGCTGCTGCTGTGATCCGAGATTCGGCTTTTGTATCGAACAGAGGAAGTTTATCTACGAGTTTGGTTAGCCAAGGAGCTTCCTTGGTATAGTTGAAATCGAGCCCATACACCTTATTATTGATTGGGTCGTCTCCAAAATTTACTTTTTGGGTCAGGGGTCGTTCGAAAAGGTTCATGAACGTACCACCCACGGTGATATCCTTGCTGAATTCATAATCAAATCGGGCGCCCAGCATTGTTCGAGCGTTGAAGCCGAACAGGGTATTGTCTTCGAAATTGACGGAGATGTTTTGGCCTGACTGAAGAATACCATCATTGAGGATCCGGATTTTTCCGATATTGTAGTCGATGGTGTAGTCTACCCCTTCTTGGAGGAGTCGACCTCCACCACTTACGCGCACGGAGCCTCTTGGGAGGTTAAATGTTCCTAGAGAAATTTCAGAGGAGTTGCTTGATTTATAGAAACCACGCAAGGTGAATCGGTTTAATTGTTGGAATTCTCTAGCTCTAAAAAGGGTGGAGTCATAGAGTTGTGTATAGAGAATTTGCTTGGCCAATGCCAATGAGTCTGCGCTTGGGTCCGATTCTTTAAATTTATCGAGCAGGTAGCTTCCGAACGGTTCTAGTACAGGGAACATGACACGGCCTGACTTCACGTTAACGGTGAGTCCGGGCACGAAGTCGAAGATACCGTCTGCTCCAGGATCGCCTTGGAGGTTGAGGTTGTCGAGGTTAAACACTTGGATGAGGGGGCGGCTGCGTAGACCTTGGGGGACGAATCCTTGGTCAAGGAAACGTTTTTGGCCTTTCCCTGGATCTTCGTAGAAAATGTCGAATCGAAACTCTTGGGGATCAACGTTTACAGCGCCTACTGCGTAAACGTTTTTCATCATCAGGTCCCAGATAGGATAGCGAACATTGGGTGCGGTACTTTTCAACATTTTGAGGAAAAGTACATTTTGATTAAGGGTATCACCAATACTAATTTCTTCGCCGAATTCACCGATTTTATAAGGCACCCCGTTGTAGGTATATTCGAGGGATACCCCAACGACATCATTTGGGCGCAGGCTTCTGTTGATGCTAATGAAACCAAGTTGTTCGTTGTAGGTATAATCGGTTCCCTGTACCAATTGGACTGCGCTCACTTTTCCGTAATCGCGTACTTGCACCAAGCCCAAGTTAGTCAGACCGTTTACCACCTTGTTATCAAGGCGGAGGTCTGGATTGCTAAGTAATTCACTGTATAGCTGGTTGTTTTGGTTAGTTGGAAGGAACCCACCTTTTATATCTCTAGCTGGAGGGTTTAGCAGGCTGAGGTCAGGAATAATATTAGCTGGGTTGGTCTCATCGGTTCCATCGAGGAAGGGGCGCGGTTCGGCTAAGTCTGCGAGGGCGATAATTTGGCGGGTTGGGGGTGTGTTTTGGCCAGGAACAAAATTGGTTGGGACGGTTACCCAAACTTGGATTTTGGTGATGTTGAATTGAGAAAGGGGGACGGGGAGGCACTTCATTGCTGGTTCAAACTCGGAGCGGTTCCAATGGCTCAGGAAGAAGTGGCGGTTTTCGTCGTATTCATCGATGGGGATGATGAAGTTTTGCACTTGCGCACCCCCTTTGAGTGTGATCCCTTGTTGTCTGGAGCGTTGTTGGGAGGCGATCAAAGTGGTTCTGAGGTGGCCAAATTTTAGTTCTGCTTTCACCCCGAAGAGGTTAGAAGCACCTTTGATCAGGGTAGATCTCAGGGGCATAGAAACGTTACCCGCTTCGATATTTTGTAAGATTTCGTCTTCGGAGAAGTTTTTGGGATCGTATTTTAATTTGATTTGGTTATCGAAATCAAAGGTTGCCTGGGTATTATAATTAAAGTTCAGGTTGAGTTTTTCCCCGATCTTTCCTTGCGCACTCATATTGATATCCATATCGAAATCAAAGTTAGTAGTGCGCTGCAGTCGAATAGGCAGGATTGGGTTTTCCACTTTTTGGTGGTCTACGCCAAAGGTCAAGTTGATGTTCCCTTGAGGTTTGATATCTACTTCTGTACCTCCGAATAAGCGTTCGATAAGAGAGGTGCGGATGTTAAATTTAGAGATGGGGTCAACGGGTGCTTCCCTGCGTTTACCCTGTTCAGCGACGCCTTGTAGTCGATCGAAGTAATCTTTTTGCTGTTTGCGGTCTCTATAGGCTACATACTCATCGAAGGTCATGTAGGTAGGGGCCCGGAAGTATTCGTCCCCAATTTTCTCGGAAATGATATAGAGTCCGGTCAGTGGATCGTATTCCACTTTGGATTCGACCACTTTAGGATCTTTCAGATCTACCGCATTTTGATTCGGGTTGTTCAGAAAGTCACCGTAGCGTTCTTTGACAGGTTCAATGGTGTCAAATAAGGCAGGGGATGCTGTTTTTTTCCAATTGAAGGGAACATCCTCCAAGGATTCAGTGGGAAGTAAGGGGGCTACCGGCTTGGCCTCCTCCGGGAAAAACACGGTTAATACACGTTCTCTAACGGGGTTAGGAACTGAAAAAGCGTACAAAGCAGCGGTGGCTGCGCCGAAAGCAAGAATAGAAAAAATACGCCTCTTGGTCATCTCAAAAGCAAGTAATCCTAAAAAAAAGTGAAGATGTAGTTGGAAGTTAGTTGACGCATATAGAAGGTAAGTGGTTGCCTTACTACGGTGGTGGTTCGTTATTTTTTAAACGATTTTGCAGAAAGGGCAACCAATTTACAAAACGTATGCCGAAACCTCTTTTTTGTAAACCACAAACCTGCTTTTGTAGAAAATTATTGTCTAGTACAACATATTAAGCGTTGATTTGCGTTATATCTTGAATTTGTCAGTTACTTTTGCCATGATCAGTTGCGCAGTTGCTGTTCCAGATGGTTCTTTTTGTTCACAACTAATCTCCTTCTTTTAATGTTTTTCACAGGTAATTTTGACCCGTCCAAAATATTCCAGGACATGAAGTTTTCGAAGTCTGTAATTGTATTTTCTTTCATTGGGCTCACCGGTATTGCGGTTGCTTTTGGTGGCGCCTCTGCCTTGTTCGGTGGGAGCAACCCAAATCCTCAAAAAGACGCTGAAATTATGCGGACCCTGATTGAGGGGTTACAGCGGATGCATTTTCAGCCAAAAGATTTGGATGATTCCTTTTCTCGAAATTTGTACAATCTATATCTAGAGGATTTAGACGGTGGGAAGCGTTTTTTCACTCAAGAGGACATTGCGCTTTTCCAACCTTACGAACTATTGCTAGACGATCAGGCCTTAGGGGGTGCGTTTCAATTTTTTGACATTTCTGTCCAGCGCATGGAGGCTGCCCTTACCAAGACTCAAGGTTGGTACAAAGAGATTTTGGCCAATCCAATGATCTTTTCTTCCAATGAAACGGTTACTATGGATGGGAAAAAGGTGAATTGGCAGAAAAATGATACCGAGTTGCGCCGCCGTTGGGAGTTAATGTTGAAGTATGAGGTGCTTTCCAGAATTGTTGAGGAAGAGGAAAAGCAAAAGAAAGAAGATTTTAAAGGGGAGCAGAAATCATTTGAGGTCCTAGAAAAGGAATCGAGGGAAAAGGTGTTGGACGTATATGATCGATGGTACAAGCGGTTGCAAAAAATGGATCGCAGCCGTCGCTTGGAAATTTACTTAAACTCCTTTACCAATATTTTTGATCCACATACCGGATATTATTCTCCCAAGGAAAAAGAAAACTTTGATATCCAAATGTCAGGTAAGTTGGAGGGGATTGGAGCACGCTTGCAAAGTGATGGGGAAAAGACTACTGTAACAGAAGTGGTCCCGGGCGGACCTGCTTGGAAACAGGGGGACCTACAAGCCAAGGATATCATCACGAAAGTAGCGCAGGAAGACGGCATTTATGTTGATATTATGGGTTGGGAGATTGATGATGTGGTCTCCAAGATTCGGGGTAAGAAGGGTTCTTCCGTAAAGCTTTCTGTTCAAAAGGCAGACGGTTCTACCAAGGAAATTATCATTGTCCGGGATGTAGTGATCATGGAGGAAGGCTTTGCGAAGTCGCTTATTCTGCAGGAAAAAGCAGCTACTGATCGGGTTGGTTACATTTATTTGCCCAAGTTTTATGCCGATTTCACCCCTCAAGGGGTAACTTCTTGTTTTGAAGATGTGGCTCGGGAAATTGAAAAACTAAAGGCCGAAAAGGTGCAGGGGATTATCCTGGATCTCCGAAACAATGGAGGAGGCTCTCTTCGGGATGTTGTTAAAATGTCGGGTTTGTTTATTGAAAATGGACCAATTGTACAGGTGAAGAGCCGAAGCCGCAAGCCTGAAATTATGTCGGATGCAGATAGGAGTGTGCAGTGGGACGGTCCGTTGGTCGTCATGGTAAATGGAGGAAGTGCATCCGCTTCGGAGATTTTGGCTGCTGCCATGCAAGACTACAAGCGGGCAATAATTGTTGGGTCTTCTGGCACCTATGGCAAAGGAACGGTTCAACGGTTTTTGGATTTAGATCAAGTTTCTTCACAGGACGATTTGAAGCCATTGGGCGAGATGAAACTTACCGTTCAGAAGTTTTATCGCATTACGGGAAAAACGACTCAGCTGGATGGGGTAAAGCCTGATATTGTGCTGCCTGACTTTTTCAATTTATTAGAAAATGGTGAAAGTGAGAACCAGTATCCCATGTCTTCTACGACGATAGATCCAGTTGCTTTTCAACAAAGTGTTTACCAATTGCCTGATCTGGATGCCGTTCGGACGGCGAGTGACAAGCGGGTATTAAAGGATGAAACCTTTAAGAAAATTAATGACAATGCAGTCCGACTTCGTAAAATGAAAGATGAGCGAACGTACTTGCTGCAGGCGGATAAGTACCGGCAGTGGAGTAAGCGGCAGCGGGAAGAGGCAGACAAGTACGAGGATATGTTCCAACCAATTGAAGGATTCTCTGTCCTGAATTTGGCTGCTGATCTTCCGACTATTGAGAGTGATACGTCCCGTATGGCAAGAAATTCGGACTGGTTGAAAGATCGAGGAAAAGATGTTCAATTGTACGAGACCCTTCGGATTATGTATGATATGATTCGGTTAGATGGGGTAGCCAACAAGAACTAGGCACTTCCTTATGCTACCAAAAAAGCCACTCACCTTAATGACAGGTTGAGTGGCTTTTTTGTGTTAAAAAGGGTGGGGAAAACGATTGATTTAGAGTTGTTCGCTTATTTTTCCGAACCGCCGTTCTCGGTTTTGAAAATTTTGGATAGCCTTGATCAGTTCTTGTTTGCCAAAGTCGGGCCAGAAGACTGGGGTAAAGTAAAGTTCTGCGTAGGCAATTTGCCAGAGAAGGAAGTTGGAGATTCGGGTTTC
>CANHDG010000100.1 GCA_947459365.1 Saprospirales bacterium | reverse complement strand
AATGCCGGAGCTAAAAACGATGTTATTTCGAACCGTGTCATTAAATAAGATCGCTTCCTGGCTCACAATTCCCATCAGGTTGCGAAGATCGCGGGTCTGAAGTTCGCGAATATCTATTCCATCCAGCAGGATACCTCCATAGGAAAGATCGTGAAAACGAGGTAATAGATCGGCGATGGTACTTTTCCCGGAACCCGAAGCACCTACCAATGCGATTAGCTTTCCTTTTGGGATCGAAAAACTCACTTTTTGGAGCGCCCAGCGGTCGGCATTTGGATACCGAAACGATACTTCTTTTAGTTCGAAGCCCTGTTGAAAAGAGTTTACCGGGCGCGCTTCTGGGTGATCGCTAATGGTAACTGGCGCATTTAGTAAGGCCTCTACTCGTTCCAGTGCCCCCATTCCTTTTCGGATATTATAAAAAGCCCCCGACAGGGATTTTGCGGGTTCGATCACATTATAGAAAGCGTACAGAAAGGTAATGAACGTAGCGGCTGACAAGCTGCCTGCGAACACCTGTCTGGAGCCGAACCAGAGCAAAACTGCCACTACACAGATACCCAAGAATTCGGACAAGGGGGCGGCAAGGTCTTTTCGGCGGTTGAGTTGGATCAGCGTTTTTTTGTATTGGGCATTTTCGCGGTCGAAGCGCCCTCTTTGCCAGCTTTCAGCATTAAATCCCTTGATGATCCGGAGTCCGCCGAGTGTTTCATCGATCATGGCACCGATGGATCCCAGGGTATTTTGGGCGATTCCCGACTGCCGTCGCAGGCTGCGCCCAATGCCTCCGATAATCAGGCCGGAGAACAGCATCAAGACCACCACAAAAAGCAGGAGTTGGGGGGAGACGGCGATCATAAACACCAGGCTACCCAAGATTACGATGGGTTCGCGGGCGATGGATTCCACCACCCCAACGATGCTCCATTCAATTTCTTGGACATCGGAGGTGATCCTGCTCATGAGATCCCCTTTTCTATTTTCGGTGAAATAAGAAAGCGGGAGGTCCAGTACTTTTTGGAGTAATTTGCTCCGAAGGTCGGCGACTATTCCGTTGCGGGCTTCTGCCAGGCAAAACAGGGAAAGGTATCGAAAGAGGTTTTTTCCGAAAAAAGTAGCAATTAAAAAGCCACATACGATTAGAAGCGCTTGCTCCTTACCGTATGTGGCGATTAGTTGATTGAAGAAATCATTTATCTTCGATTCCAGATCAGCGTATTGGCTGTTGCTGGTGGAGACAGGTGTTTCCTGGCTAAAAATAATTTTTAAGAAGGGTTGTAAAACGGGGATACTCACTACCGTAAAGACCGACATCAGCAAATTGGACAAGAGTGCCAGCAGCAGGACTCGGCGATAGGGGAGGTAGTATTCGAGGAGTTTACGCATTCTTAAAATCCCAGGTATTCAGGAAACCGGTATGGAAATCTCCTTTCCGGAACTGTTCATTTCGCATCAATTTTTGATGGAAAGGAACGGTGGTTTTCACCCCTTCGATCACGAATTCGTCCAGGGCGCGCTCCATTTTAAGGATGGCTTCATCCCGGGTGCGGGCGCGGGTGATGATTTTTGCGATCATCGAATCGTAATAAGGTGGGATGGTGTATCCTGCATACACGTGGGTATCTACTCGAACCCCATGGCCTTTCGGTGAGTGGAACGAGGTGATTTTGCCTGGGCTTGGACGGAAGTCATTAAATGGATCTTCTGCATTAATCCGGCATTCGATTGCATAGAGCTCTGGAATGTAGTTTTTCCCTGAGATGGGAATACCTGCGGCGATTTTGATTTGTTCTTTAATCAAATCATAGTCGATTACTTCTTCGGTCACGGTATGTTCCACCTGAATACGGGTATTCATTTCCATGAAGTAGAAGTTGCGGTATTTATCTACCAAGAATTCCACGGTACCTACTCCTTCGTAGCTTATGGCTTCGCAGGCTTTGACGGCGGCTGCGCCCATTTTTTCCCGAAGTTCGGGTGTCATAAATGGAGAGGGGGATTCTTCCACCAATTTTTGGTGACGGCGTTGGATGGAGCAGTCACGCTCAGAGAGGTGGCAGGCTTTTCCGAATTGGTCACCGGCGACTTGGATTTCGATGTGACGGGGTTCTTCGATGAATTTTTCCATGTAGATCCCATCATTTCCGAAGGCGGCTTTTGCTTCTCGGCGGGCGGTTTCCCATTGACTATCGAATTCGCTTTCTTTCCAGACGATGCGCATGCCTTTTCCGCCTCCACCGGCAGTTGCCTTCAGGATGACGGGGTAGCCGATTTCTAAAGCCAATATTTTTCCGGCGCTGGCGTCGGCCAATAGGCCTTCTGTGCCTGGTATACAGGGCACATTGGCTGCGATCATGGTTTCTTTAGCGGTGATTTTATCGCCCATTGAGCGGATCTGCTCAGGGGTTGGTCCGATAAATTTCACTCCATAATCGCGGCATATTTCGGCGAAATTAGCATTTTCGGCCAAGAAGCCATAGCCTGGGTGGATGGCATCTGCATTGGTAATTTCCACGGCGGCCATAATCCTCGGAATATTCAGATAGCTTTCGGAGGAGGCAGGCGGCCCGATACAAACCGCTTCATCTGCGAAGCGAGCGTGGAGGCTTTCCCGATCGGCTGTAGAGTAGATGGCCACCGTTTTGATGCCCATTTCCTTGCAGGTACGAATAATTCGAAGGGCAATTTCCCCCCGATTGGCAATAAGTATTTTTTTGAACATACGGACTGCGATTAAGCGATTTCCACTAGGAACAGGGGTTGGTCGTACTCTACAGGAGAGGCATCCTCCACGAGTACTTTGACGATTTTACCTTGAATATCGCTTTCAATTTCATTGAACAATTTCATGGCCTCGATGATGCAAACGGTTGCACCTGCTTCGATATCGTCACCCACTTTTACAAAAGGAGCCTTATCTGGTCCGGAGGAACGGTAGAACGTACCGACCATTGGGGACTTGATGGTTTTCGTTTTGTCGTTGGCAGGAGCTGCGGCGGCAGCGGGTGCTGCTGGAGCTGGAGCAGCTACTGGAGCGGCTGCCATGGGCGCAGGGGCAGCCACCATTTGAGGGGCAGCGGGTAAAATGACCGTGCTGGGTACCTGGTTGGTTTCAGCTTGTCCCTGGCGAATCACCAGCTTGGTGTCTCCGTCCTTGTAGATAAACTCAGAAATTTTTTGCTTGCTAACCAAGCGGATCAATTCTTGTATTTGATTGAAATCCATACCCAATTATGGTTGTTTAACGCTAATAAATTTCGTTTCAAAAGGTAAAGAAAAGAAGATTTTCTGAAACTACCAGCGTGAGTTATGACAAAAAAAAGAATAACAAAAGCCATTTAAAACGGCTGAATTGCTTTTGAGCGGATGGTTACCCCGCTATTGTCTCCTTTAGTACCTTGCTTATCGGGTATCAGGCCTTCTTTTTTACCTTTTGGAAGCCTCAATCACCTTTAAAAGCAAAAAAACAAAAAGCCACACCGGTCTTTACGGGGTGGCTCCTTGGCACAATGAAGGCTCTTATTTTTTTACACGCTCCATATAGGCTCCAGTGGCGGTGTCGATCTTGATAAGATCGCCTTCTTCACAGAACAATGGAACACGTACTTCCGCTCCTGTTTCAACGGTAGCAGGCTTGAGGGTGTTTGTTGCAGTATCGCCCTTGACACCTGGCTCTGTGTACGTTATGAGCAAGTTAACGGTCTGTGGTAATTCGACTGACAACAACTCGTCTTTTTGAGAGTGGTAAAGTACGTCCACCTGGTCGCCCTCTTTGAGGAATTTGCCATTTTCTACCATGTCTTTTGGGATAGAAATTTGGTCAAATGTCTCCTGGTTCATCAGTGCATATCCGTCCTCTTCAGCATACAGGAATTGGAACTTGCGGCGTTCTACGCGCACCTCTGTGATCGTGTGGCCGCTTTGGAACGTGTGCTCGATTGTCTTTCCGCTGGTGGTACTTTTAAGTTTGGTCCAAACCTTTCCACTGCCACGGCCTACCTGAAAGCGTTGAAAATCAATCACCCGGAAGGTATCGTTGTTCAATTCGATGCAAAGGCCGTTGCGAATATCTGCGGTCGTTGCCATAGTTTTTTTAATTTAAAATAGGTGTAAATGAAAGAAAATCCGTAAAAACAGCGAGTTCTTCGGAAAAATGCGGCGCAAAGGTAGCGAAAAAGAAAAGCAATTTTGAAACTTTATTTTTTCATCGTTCGAATTTATCCATCCACCTTTCTAAAAATGTCGTTGAAGGCTTGGTGCTTAAAATTTCTGTTGCTGGGCAAGGCTATCCTGCGGAATTTGAGGGCGGTGAGAGTACTTTTATTCGTTGGATTAAGGCCTCCACCGTGGGCATTTTTTCTAGTTGGTAATGGTCAATGACGACCTCCATTTTGCCGTTGGTTTGGAGCAAAACAGCGGGTAACTGCAGTTCCTTCCACTCAGGGTAGGCGGTTTGGAACTCATCGGAGTGCAGAAATTGAACAGGAAGGTTCAGCTGCTCCAAAAACGCCTGCCATTGTGGGCGTATCTTTAAAATCCCATGGGTTAAATCACAAAGCTTACAGGGATAGGTGGAGGGAGACAGGACCTTATGGGCGATGTCGAGTGCTAGCTGCCATTTGGAGCTGCCGGCGTTGTAAACAAAAAGCAAGGTGTTCATGAGGGAAGCTGAAATTTAGATTGAAGGGTTTCCAGATCAAAATATTCTCTAAAAAATTCGTCGCACCAGCGGCAGACATTTTGTAGCTCTTCGTTTCGGGCACTTGCAAATTCCCGGCTGATTCCAACGGATTCACCCATTCCGAGGGGGTCTCCTTCGTTTATTTTTTGGAAAACGGCGCTGCTAGCTACGCGCTCTAGCACGGTGGCTACTTGTTCTTTGCGGGCATCACCCATGGCTTTGTAGGTTCCGGGGCAACAGGGGTTGATGCGCCATAATTGAATCGAAATTTCCTGTGGGATTCCCTCTGCACCGGTCAAAAATCCAATACCACCGCTGAGCAGTTTGCAAAAATTGTGGTTGGCATCCCGCTTCCAGATGTTTTTTTCCATAGCGCGCCCCCTTGCCCAGTTGCCACCTAACCACATGTCTTCCGTGGCTCCCCAATATCCCCAGGAGGCCTGAGGTGCTTTAACCAGGTAGTTTTCTTTGTTAATGAGGGGATCTTTGTCGTCTCCGTTCACTCCCCTGGATTCAAAGAGCTCTGCAAGGTCCATGAGTCTGGCTCCAGCGTGTTTATGATAGCGATCAATACTGGCGATATCAAAGCGTGTTACTCCTTTTTGTAGTAAGGTATCCAGTATCTCTCCATTAAGCAGGTCGCCATTGGTCTGTAGCATTACCTGTGTGTTTACTCCGTATTTTTCTTGAATCCGATCCAGAATCGCGTAAAGCAGCTTGCGGTCGGCCAATGGTTCGCCTCCTGAGAGGATGAGTCGATCAATTCGATCTGGCATATTATCAATGATAGCCAAACACTCTTCTTCGCTGATCCGATCGCCCTGCGGTCCGCTGAGGTTGTAGCAGTGGTCGCATTTATCGTTGCATAATTGCGTAAACACCCAATAAAGTGATTCACAATGGTTGAAGTTCATAGTTGATGGTCTATTTTTTTCCAAAACGCGATTTCTTGCTGGAGGCCCGTTTTAGGGTCTTTTGAAAAATCTTTTAATTGTTGATAATGGGTTAATTGGCCTTTTTCCATCAGGGCCCACTGCTGACCCATATTAACAGCCTCCTTGAGGTCATGGGTCACGAAAATAGCCGTTATTTGGTACTGTTGGGCAATTTTTTTAAAAAACAACTGCATGTTGCTTCTTGTTTCAGGATCGAGTGCGCCAAAGGGCTCATCTAACAAAAGGAGCCGGGGTTGAACTAGAAGTGCTCGCCCGAGCGCAACTCTTTGCCGTTGCCCACCAGAAAGCTGGCTGGGGAGCTGCCGAGCATGAGCAGATAGCTCTAAGTCATAGAGCATCCGTTCGGTCTGCAGAGCAATTTGGGGCTTGGGTTGTTTGCGGACCTTCAGTCCATAACCAAGGTTCTCTTCCACCGTCAAATGGGGGAATAACAGGGCTTCTTGATACAAATAAAGTACGCCTCGCTCCGGCAGTGGGCGTTCCTGGATGGGTTGGCCTTCTACCCGTACGCTGCCTCGATCGGGTGAAACCAAACCTGCCAGAATTTTTAACAAGGTGGTTTTGCCGCAACCCGATCGGCCCAATACGGCCAGGATTTGCTTTTTTTCCAATGAAAAATCCAGCTGGTCAAGTACCAGTTGGTTCCCAAATTGTTTAGTAATCGATGCTACTTCTAAAAATGCCATTGCTTACACCGGTATATCTTGTTTCGTTGACCTGGAGGGTTGAAGTAGCCAAAGGATCATTGGCGGAGCCATCAATATACAACTCGCCAGGGAGGAATAAATCAGGTTGGATTCTCCTATATATTGATAAACAATCAAGGTGAGGGTTTTCAGCTGCCCACTGCCAATCACCGAGGTAATTCCATAGTCAAACCAGGAAACCAAAAATAACTGGATGAGGATGGTCTGTACAGGGCGTCGAAGGATTGGCAGCGTAATGCTTTGGAAAACGACTGCTCTGGATGCTCCCAGACTGCCTGCTTGGTCTTCCAAATGGTGCATGCTCGAGTCGAAATAGGTAAAAAACAACACGACTGCAAATGGGTATACTAGAATCAGTTGGGCTAGGTATACACCCAGCCAAGTTCCTGCCAGGCCTGAAATATGGTAAAAAAACTGCATGCTATAGGCATAGAGCACCGGAGAAAGTCCATACGGAAGGTAGCTCAACCGCAACCAAAGGAAACTTCGTTTGTCTCTGGATAGTCCGCTGGCCGTCATCAGGCCTAAGCATACCGCTGTGATGGAGACAGCAGCGCTCAGCAGCAAGGAAAGAACCAAATAGTACATCCAAGCTTTTTTTTGAAACCAGGCTTCCCAATGTTCAAAGGTGTAACGTTCCGGAAGTAGGGCTGGAAATCGCCATTCCGTCGCCAGACTTCCCACCGCCAGAAAGAGTATGGCTAGGAGAAACCCTCCCACCAGTCCTATGGACAACAAGTTACTCGATTTCATTCGTCGGCCCAGCGGTTGGGGGTTTTGAAAAAATAGAGGGTAACGCCAAAGACCAGTAATGCGTAGACCAAAGTGCCAGCATAGGCCACAGGTATTTCTTGCAAATCAAATCGGCTAAATTTGTTATGTAAAAAAACCGACAGCATTCCAGGATAGGGTTGACCAAGGACCAAAGGTATTTCGTAGGCACCAAACAGGAAAACCCCGTACAACAGCATTGTTGGTTTCATTCTTGACCATAAGATCGGCACCGCAATGGTCCAATGTTGCTGTCGTTTACTGGCGCCTAAGATCGCCGCTTGCTCCAGGTATTGTTCTACCTTAGCCTCTTTGAATTGATGCCAGCTGAATAAGCAAAATAGCGGCAGTTGCAGGGTGAAAAGGGTGAAAAAGATACCGAGTTGGTTAGAACTATTCACCAAGGCAGGAAAAGCTTCCGGTTCCTTTATCCACCCGAACAAAAAAGCTAACCGCGCTAGAAGGCCACTATTGCTGAGCCATTGGTATCCTATAAAGGCAGCCACAATCGGTGGGAATAACATGGGTAGACGTAGGAGAGGTGCTGACCAAGGACGCTCCAGCTGTGATTTCCAGCGTAACACTAATTGTATGGATGCCCAGCCTGACAGCAGACTCACGGCCAAGGCGATGAGGGTGCTCAAGCCCAAAGAGATCCAGAAGGCTTTCTCTTCCACCAAGTTTAACCAATACCGCCCTGTCCATCCCGTACTAAGGGCACCTGTACCCCCAATCGAGTACAAAAAGGAATACACTAGTCCAGCTACGCTGGGCAGTACTCCGAGGAGCAGGAAGAACGCTCGTGACCAAGTGAAGTTAAACAGCTGCATGAGAGCGGTTACTGAAGCATTTTTTTTCGAAAATCCTCCGATAAACGAAGCATGTATTCAGGAGCGGGTTCCTGGAGGGCCACCGTTTGCAAGACTGAACGAGGAAGCGCATTTTTGCGCTCCGGCAAGGCCTGAAAGGAACTGCGCCAAGGTTCCGGTAATCGGGAAATATCCAATACCGTTCCATCTCCCCATACGCTGGGTTGGAGTTTCCTCAGCTGTGCTTCTGGACTGATCAGAAAATTAGCGACCGCCAGGGCGCCAGCAGCTTGCGGGGTATGGGAAGGGATTCCCAAGTAGTGGGAGTTTTGGATGGTTCCACTTTTAAAGACAAAGGATTTGGCAGAACCGGGAAAGATTCCTTGCCGAATTTTATTGTCCACCTCCGTATCGTTGTTGCTCATGGTAAAGGCTAATTCTCCATTTGCAAAAAGCTGATGGGTAGCAGATAAGCTGGTGGGAAACGTGGTGCCTTGTCGCCAAAGATAAGGACGGAGGCGTTCCAGGTATTGAAATAATCCGCTAGCAAGTGCCTGGTACTTGGACTCGTCAAAGGGTCCATTCAAGACGGTGGGGTTGCCTGTTAGGCCAATCATCCAGGACTTGAGCAGGGTCATACCTGTAAATTCGTACGGGATGGTGAATTTGCCAGGGTTGGCCTTGACCCAGTCCTCCAATTCTTGTAGCGTTTGGGGTGGCTGCGGCGTTCGCAGACTATCATAAATCAGTGCCAGCTGAACATTTCCCCAGGGACATTCATACCCTTCTACAGGCTGCTGAAAATCAATTCCGATAAATGGGTTTTGAAAATTAATGTATTGGCTATTGGGTAGTACCTGGGTGAAGGGGCCCAGGAGCACCTCCAGTTGCCGGAGCTGAAAAAAAGTTTCCCCATTAATCCAGCAAAGGTCGAAGCTGTTCTCCTGTTTTCCCGCTTCTTTTTCAGCCAACAATCGTTTAACCACTTCATTCCCCTGTCCAGGTAGGAGCTGCAGATCAATGTCTAATTGTTCTTTTACCCTTGTAACTACCCAATCTTCCATGTACCGGTTGATCAATGGGTCCCCTTGCCACATCATCATCCGAACGGTCGTGCCCCGTGCTTGTTGTTCAATGGCCGCCCAATCCTGCGTCCATACCTTCGAGGCTTCCTTGGTGGGTGGGGGAGTGCAAGCCACGATCCAGACTAGTTGGAAAAACAATAAGGCTCTAGAGAATAGTGGAACCATAGCGTTCGGAGGGAATTGTATTTAGGTGTTCAGTTAGTTCAAAAGGTTTTTTGGTGGTAATTGTTTAAAAATTCCAGAGTAGGCTGAACTGAAACTGTCGCGGAGGAGCGGCATTTCGGCGCACTAAGAGTCCGCTGCTGGCGGGCCCGACCTGGATTTGATTGCTCTGAGAGGCATTATTGGAGTAGCCACTGAGGTTCACCGCATTGAACACATTGAACACATCCATGCGAAGGGAGGCGCCAGAACTACCCAAGGCATACACTGCAGAAACATCGAGGGAGTTCGACCAAGGAAGTCGATCACTGTTCCGGGATTCCCCTGGGTGCCGGTCCGAATTTCCGACGTAGGCATCCCCAAAGGAGCGGCCGTCTCCATTCAAGTCAGCCGTTCCGTACAGGGCGGCATCGGGAATGCGGTTGATGGGTTGTCCGCTCTGAAGCAAGCCTGCCACCTGAAGGGTTAGGGCTTTCGTGGGGTAATACGAATACAAGGCATTAATGACATGGGTGCGGTCATTGATACCGGGTCCCCACTCCGAAGTGAAGTCATTGCTGTTCTGCGCCCGGAAATTGATGTCTTCGGTATTATTGTACAACCGAGAGAGGGTATAGATCAAACGGTAAGCGTAGTTGTCCTCTCCTTTTTCTTTCTGTAGATTGAGGGAAAGCGCTACGTACTCCGACTTTCCGGCGGTTTCAGATACCACGATGTTCCGGGATGCTCCGGAAATGGTGTCGCCCTGGTAGATGGCTTGGCCGTTTACAATAGGAACCGGACGGGTGAGGTCTGCTTGTGCACTGGTTCTGACTACCACCTGATTGGGGTCCGGGTAGTAGGCAGAGGGGGCGTTTAAGTCGCGAAGCCGGAACAAATTACGAGACTGGTTGTACATCAGGTCAACGTAAAATAGCCGTTGAGCATCGAGTTGTTTTTGGTAACCCAGTGAAACTTGGTGAGTGTAGGGGTTTTGGTAACCATTCGGGTTTAGGATTCGGCGCTCTCCACTAAAGGCACCTTCCCGTTGACCCTGTAGTTCCGTGTAGGAGCTTCCCTGCAAATAGGCAACGTTGGTTTGTGTTGCTGTGAAATTACCATCAAATGTGATCGCTTCCAAATCGGTATCTGCCGGCAAAATTCCTTGGTTGATCAATGCCTGAAGTTGCCGCTTGTAGTCAGCAGAGGTGGTGTTTTGTTGCAGCGCGTCGCTGTAAATGGCATAAAGTATTTTGTCGTAAAAAACACCGTAGCCTCCACGTAGGCTGCTGGTACTACTGAGTTTGTAATTGAAGCTGGTCCGGGGAGCTAGGTTGTTATAATCGCCTTTTTTTCCTCCGCCTACGCTGAGGTTGTCATAGTCGTACCGTAGACCAAGGGTAAGGTTGAGTTTAGGGAATAAGCTGATGGCATCTTCCAGGTAAAAACCATAGGTAGTTTGGCGGGTGCCAAATTGATTGGGGCGTAATTCCACTCCATAGTTTAACACCTGCACATCGCTTGGCAGGTCGTTCACAGTGAGGCCGCTCCCTTTTTGGAGGTTGCGTACTTGTTCAAACTGCGCTTGATTGAGCTGGACCAGGTAGTTTCCATTTACATTTCCACCTCCTGCGAGCAAGTGATCGGCGCTAATCAGATCGACACCTGCCTTAATGGTGTGTTTTTGTAGGTAAAAAGTAACTTTTTGTTGAAGTTGGAGGGTGTTTTCGGTAGCGTCAAAGAAATAGCCCGGGTGCCCAAGGATT
>CANHDG010000099.1 GCA_947459365.1 Saprospirales bacterium | reverse complement strand
TCATTGGGGATATGCTTTGCAAGCTTCTCATCAACAGGTGCAGGGCTACCGCGAACATAGCAGGATGTCCACACAAGTCTTCAATGCCAAAATCAAGTATAAAAAGAACATACAGTTAATTCTGAACCTCGCCAATAGCCCGCTCGCAGAAGATCCAGGAGCACTCACCCGCCAAGAAGCAGATCAACAACCTCAGGCAGCTAGAGTCCCAAACTTGCAGTTTAAGGCTGGGGAACAGCTCCTTCAGGGAAAAATTGGCCTAACCGGCAACTACACCCTCCAGCACAAAACAAAAGTTCAATACTACGGATTTGGGCTTTTCCGAGACTTCAACAACCAACTCCCTATTCAATCCTCCGGCTGGGTCGCCTTCCTTCGCACGTATGCAGGGGGAGGAATCGCACTTAACCACGAATTCAAAACCGCTCAGCTCCGCTTCAGTGCAGATTATGAAAAGCAATCGGATCAACGAAAACGATACAACAATGATATAGGAGAACGCGGTGCATTGAGAATCCATCAGCTGGAACAATTTGGCAACCTAGCTTTTGGCCTGCAATGGCAGTGGAAACCCAATCCCCGTTGGCAATTCATCTCCGCCCTCCGAAGCGACCGAATGATCATTAGCCTCTCCGATCAATTCCTCTCCGACACCGATGACTCCGGAAACGCTACCTATTTTAAAATCAACCCAATGCTGGGTGCATCCCTTCGACTTGGTACTGCCAACTATTGGTACACCAACTATGCTACCGCATTCGAAACTCCGTCCCTGACCGAACTCGCGAACCCAAATGGAAAAGGCGGGCTCAACCCTGACCTACAACCACAACAAACCACCAGCCTTGAAATGGGCCTCAAAGGCCGCTGGCACCTCTTCCAATACGATGTGGCCATCTTCCAAATGAACGCCTCCAATGAAATAGTACCCTTCGAAATCGATAGCCTACCCAACCGAACCTTCTACCAAAATGCAGGAAAAACCCAGAGAACAGGCATCGAACTAGGGTTTATTAGCCCCATCGTAGGGCCACTCTCCGCCCGCTTAACTTGGAACAGTGGGCGATTTATTTATCAAAAAGCTCCTCAAGAAGCCAATAATGGCGCTCGGCTACCAGGGCTCCCATTACACCATGGAATGCTCGCTCTCCAATACCTTCCAGAAAAAGCATTTTTCGGAGTATTACAAGCGCATTATACCAGCCAACTATTTGCAGAAGATGCCAATGCTATCGCGATAGATCCTATTTTCCTGCTCTCTTGTAGATTAGGCTATCAATGGCAACAACCTAGGTACAACCTCCAACTATTCCTCGGAGGAAGCAACCTTACCAACACTACTTATTTCTCTAATATCCGAATCAATGCAGCATTTGGAAGATTCTATGAACCCGGCCCTACCAGGCAACTCTTCGCTGGGCTAGAACTACGCTTCTAAGCTAGGTAAAGGCTGCATCACCATCGCCCGACTGAAACCGAAATTGATCTGAAGGCCCAAAAACCTTGGAAACCATAAATGGCTGCTGATACTTTTTTCGATAAAAATAAGGCGAACTTCGCATCGTACGGAGTACCCTAGCTACCCCCTCGTGTAAACAGGTTACCATCTTGGCTCTCAAAGCAAATGCATGATAATTGATGGTCTCCGCCATTGCTACGTATCCCTCCTGTAAACCATAGCAATATCGAACCTTTAAATGCCTGTCTCTCATCGTCCAAAGTAAAAAACCAATCATCCTGCCCTCTTCATCCAATACCTTACAACAGTATTGCTTAAACTTTGGCGAAAGGGAAGTAAAATAATACCGATCAGGGAAAAAGCCATCAAATGGAGGAGCATCAAACACCCAAGGAAACCCTAGAATCCAGTTTAACTCCACCCCACCACGCCGGGTCGACTCCTCCTCAGATAAGGCATAAATAAACTCCACACACTCCATATCTAATTCGTATAGATAATCAATATTAGGCAGCTTAGGATAGTAGTACGATAAACGAACATCCGTAAAGGGCCGCAAAACAGAATCAAACACCCGAATAACAGGTCTAATTCGCTTAAAAAATGGATATTTTAATGGTAATAACCGAGCGAAATCCGGTTGAATATAACCCCTAAATCCCGCAGCTCCGGTCCAGGTTTCAAACGCCCCCATTCGGTCGTACATACGCCCAGCCTCCGGCGTAAACTCCGTAAGCAATATCCGATGCTCCCAATGCGCCATCGCCTCCTTTACCAATCGCTTCGCCAAACCTTTCCCACGAGCCACTGGATCTACCCACAAGCCGGTTAACCAAGCACAGCGGTGCATCTCCCCACCGGTCCAACACCAATCAGGCAAACAACCAAGGTAGGCGCGGAGGGCTTCCCCTTCATACAATAAAAATAATATGGGATCATTCTGCTCCGAACGCGGGTTTAATGCTTGCGACATCGCCCTCCAAGGAGAAATTGCCACCGGCGCAGTCCGAGCGAGCTCTTGCTTTACAAAGTCAGGTAACAACCCAACGGTAATAATTTTAAGGTAGTACTGCAAGGGTAGAATAGGTGTACATGCGCCGTTTGCTTGCTATCACAAACAATCAATTGGCAAAGAAATTACCTTACAAAAAGGCAAAAAATACAATAATTCAGAATACTATATTGAAAAAGGATCCTTAATTTAATTGTAGGAAAGCTCACATCAAAGGTAATCATCAGGAAATATATCCGACCCGTTCGCTCACCACCTAACCACCCAAAAGAATTACCTATCAAAACGATTTACCCCAAATAGAATGTTTGATTCCAAAGGAAGCCAACTGTTTTCAAAGGCCAAAAGTAAAAACAAACGAAAAAATAACCTAACAACTTTTTTATTTGCCCAAATAAATCAAAAAAAAGCCGTTCCTACCACTCTGTCGCCCCAATCTAGACTACAAAAATGATAAAAACGGCTTCTGTAACCGAGTTGATGGCTTATTCGTCTCTTCCTAAAAATTGCAACAACAGGTACAAAAACTGAATCAAAGCAGCCAATGCTGCAGAAACATACGTCATCGCAGCCCAAAACAAAGCATCCTTTGCTCCAGTATATTGCTCACCATATGCTACACCACTCTTATCGAGCCATGCAAGCGCACGACGGCTAGCATCAAACTCTACTGGTAAGGTAACCAGACTAAACAATGCCATTACCCCAAAAACACCTAGGGCAATCAACATAAATAAGTTGTTCCCCATCGAAAACATACCCACCATAGCAGCCATAAATAAATACTGCTGTATACTTGAAGCAAAATTTACCAACGGAACCAATGATGAACGCATCTGAAGCATACTGTAAGCGGTAGCATGCTGAACAGCGTGACCGCACTCGTGCGCTGCTACTGCCGCTGCAGCTACGTTGCGACCGTGATAAACATCATAACTGAGATTAACCGTTTTATTTTGAGGGTTATAATGGTCCGTCAACTGACCGTCAACTTGGATAATTTCAACGTCGTGCAACCCGTAGCTGCGCAACATGGTCCGCGCAATCTCCGCACCATTCATACCGTTGTTCAACGGCACTTGGCTGTAGCGGTTAAACTTACTGCGCAACCGACTGCTTAATATAAAGCCAATTACAGTAAATACAATACTGATAACATAAATGCCACCCATGATAATAAGGTTTTGTGATTTTAATAGTTGATTGTTAGTACTCCTTTAATCCCGAACCAGCACAAAGACCTGATTCAATTGCAAAGAAAGAAAATTAAAAAGATTTATCGGTTGTTTTTAATGAAAAGCATTGGAAGACGGAACTTTGTGCAGGCTTTCATCCTTTATTCATCGTACTTTTACTCCAAACAAATTACATTTAAAAAAGTTTTTGTGTCAAATAAAATAGGAACAGTCGTCAAATCAACCGGATCCTGGTACTCCGTCCGGCTTGAAAATGAAACCAAAGAACTCCTGGATTGCCGGATACTAGGCAAATTCAGATTGGATGACCTGCCTCTTACCAATCCGGTTGCAGTAGGTGACCAAGTGGAAATAGACCAAACGGATGGGAAGGCAATGATCAAAAAAATACTGCCCCGATCAAATTATGTCGTTAGGCAATCCCCTAGAAGAAAACATGACCTGCACTTGCTTGCATCCAATATCGACCAAGCAGTTCTTATCGTTACGGTCGATTTTCCGCATATTAAACCGGGATTCATAGACCGTTTCCTACTGATGAATGCAAAATTTGACATTCCAGTCACGCTGGTCTTTAACAAATTCGACCTTTACCAATCGCATCACCTCGATGTCCTGGAGGAGATGAAATCCATCTACACCAAAATTGGCTACTCGGTTCTAACCACATCGGTCGTCCAAAAAACTGGGCTAGATGCTTTCAAAGAGCTGCTGAAAGATAAATGTTCCCTCCTGAGCGGCCAATCAGGAGTAGGAAAAAGTAGCTTGGTCAATGCCATCCAGCCCCACCTCGAGCTTCGAACCGGAGAAATCAGCGATTACTCCGGAAAAGGACAGCATACCACCACCTTCGCAGAAATGTTTGAACTGGATTTCGGTGGCAGAATGATCGATACCCCGGGAATTAAAATGCTCGCTTTTAGTGATAAAGACCCGCGCAATATCGCCCACAGCTACCGAGAAATGTTCGCCTATTCCGAAAACTGCCGGTTTGGAGGCTCCTGCCTGCACCGAAGTGAACCAGGCTGCGCGGTAAAATTAGCCGTTGAAACAGGTGAAATCAGCGCCCTCCGATACAACAACTACCTGGGCCTACTGGAAGAAACCGAAGATCAAAATTACTGGGAACGACATAAAGAGGACATCTAATCAGAATGGGGGCATCTAACCTAAACGTCAGATGCCCCCATTTTTTTTTAGTTTGATTGGAAAACTAAACTACCTTCCAGATAATCTAGTTAGAGCGTTTTTGCCGGACTGAAGCTGCCCCGCTTACACTGTTTCGACGAAGATTCGGATTACCCTTGTACCGAATTTCACTCGCGCCATCCGCCTCTAATTCAAGCTCTTTCTCCACTGCAATCTCAATATTACTCGCCCCGGAAGCATGAATTTCACAGTGCTTTGCTTCAAAATCAAAAGCATCTACCGAACTGGCACCTGAAGTCCGCAGGTCAAACTCATTACAGGATCCCCTTAATTCAATATCCGAACTTCCACTGCTCCGAACTTCCAACTCATCCAAAACCAGGTGTAAATCAATCGATGAAGCTCCAGATAAGCGAAGATCAAGATCATCTAACCGCAAAACACCCTCTGACCGTAGATCAACAGCTCCCGAAAGATCCACCCGGTCCAAGTCGCTTACCGTTACAATTACTTTCAGTTTATTGCCCCGAATACCCTTTCTCAAACTCAGTTCAAGGACCCCCTGCCGAACCTGATACTTCACATATTGCCTGTCTGATTCGTCCTCTGCTTCAATTTGCACCTCACAAGATGCACCCTGCCGAAGTACTATATCTATGAAAGAAGATGCCCGAATCTCTGTGAAATCATCCATCAAAAGAGCGGAAGAGGGTTCCAACGCACCCATACTTTCCGAAGTTCCTGTATCCAGTAGGGTATCGGAAAAAAGAGCCGAAAAATACTCAAAGGAAAGCCCGGGAAGCGCCCTTGTAATACCCGCCGGCAAAGGAAGTCCTTCTATCACTTGATTGGAAGGAATCCTCTCCCAATTTCCATCAACGCTCGGAGTAAGAGCAGGTGGCATGGGCAGACTAGGAGGGATTGGAGAAACGGAAGGAACTGAAGGAATTGGAGAAACTGGGAGGATTGAATCCTTAGTGCCTTTCTCCGTTTCAATAGGTACAGATGCACCTAAAAGGGATGGTAAATCTGATCCGTTATTGGCCAAAAACATCCAAATGGATGCGCCAATAGCTGTAATAAGTGTGCCTAGCATAATAATTGTTTTTTTTGTTGTCAATAAACTTGCCCGCTCAGAAATAGGATTCATGGACGGATCCATCCCGGGGGCGGCCTTTTCCACCCAGGAAAGCACTTCCTCTAGGTCCACTTCTGGCGACTGCTGCGCCATTTCCCGAAATAACCGATTTAATTGTTCTTCTTTCATGGCTCTAAATGGGTGATTGATAGATTGAACGCCTGCAATTGTTCCAACAACTGCTGCCGACCACGTGAAAGACGCTGCTTGATAGCTGACTCACTGCTTCCCTGTAAGACTGCAATTTCTTTGATTGAAAACCCGGATATTTCAAACAATAAAATTGCTTCTCGCTGCTGCTCAGGTAACCTGCTCAAGGCCTTATACAGCCAGTCTCGATCCATTTGTGTACGCTCCGAACTTTCTATGCCTAGGTGCACAAAATCAGGATCTTGCCCCAAGTCCCTACTCTGTGGCCGCTGCTTTCGCCGGTGGTTAGCCAGCACTCGAAGCGCAATACCAAAAATAAAAGACGGAAATGCCTCCTGAGCACGAAGCTGGTCAAATTGCCGGTAAGCAATCAATACTGCATCTTGCAATAAATCCTTCCAATCCATCTCTCCATAAACCCGAGCCTTACAAAAACGCTCTAATTTAGGATGGACCGGCTGGTAAAGCCGCATAAAAGCTGTTTGCTTTTGTTCAGTCATGCATCAAGCTGCTTAATCAACGTGAATCTTTCCATTCCTCACGCCTACCATTGTAAGTGTTATTAGTTGAAAAAAAGTGACAAGTGACAATATAATTTTATTACAGAAGTCTGTTTTAGTCCCTATGTTCCAAACAAACACGTTAATCCAGGGTTAAGTGCGTACAGAATTCGTTAGATCCGGCAAACGCAGCGTACCTTTACCGTTTAAACACTAAAAATATGATTGATTTATTATACCAAGGCCTTGACTTCATGCGCCACCTGGATGAACACCTCCAACGATTGGTAACAGACTATCAGACATTTGCATACGTCATTCTGGCGCTCATTATTTTTTGTGAAACCGGTCTGGTTGTAACCCCATTTTTGCCAGGTGATTCGCTGCTTTTTGCCGCGGGTGCCGTTGCTGCTGGCGGTAGTGCACTCAATGTGTGGTTGCTCATTCCTATCCTGATCGCCGCCGCCATCCTTGGAGATAATACTAATTACTTTTTCGGAAAATACCTAGGCCAACGTGTCTTTCAACGTGACTACTGGTTTCTAAAGCGAGAGTACCTAACTCGGACAGAGCAATTTTATGAAAAATACGGAGGCAGAACCCTCGTTATGGCTCGCTTTGTCCCTATTGTCCGGACCTTTGCCCCCTTTGTGGCTGGTGTAGGAAACATGACCTACCGCAAGTTTATTGGCTATTGTTTTGGAGGGGGAATACTTTGGGTAGTAAGTATGACCTTGGCTGGCTACTTTTTTGGCCAAATTCCAATCGTCAAAAATAACTTTGAAATCGTAGTAGTTGGAATTATAGGATTCTCCATACTACCTATGGTGATTGAAGTGATCAAAGCCAAAATGCGCAAGTAAATTTCCTATATTCTTTTAAAAAAGGCGTGTACAGTTCTTATACAGTACACGCCTTTTTTATTCTACTTACTTAGCTCGAATATACAATTCAATCGGCACACCCTTAAAATCGAAATGCTTGCGCAATTGATTTTCTAAGTACTGCTTATACGAATCTCGAACCCAATTGGGATTGTTCACAAAACACGCAAAAGAGGGATAGTACCCGGGCAACTGAGTGAAATACTTAAACTTAGGGAACCGACCTTTCACCGATGGGGGAGGGATGGTCTCCACCGCATTGTGCAGCACCTCGTTTAACTCAGAGGTCTTTATCTTCCGACAACGATTCTCATATACCTGCATGGCTGCCTCCACCGCATCGAAAATACGTTGTTTCTCTAATACGGAAATAAATAAGACCGGCACATCATCGAACGGAGCAATTCGAGCCTTAATGCCGTTCTCATAGTCCCGAAGGGTATTGGTTTGCTTATCCTTCACCAAATCCCACTTATTAACCAAGATTACAATCCCTTTGTGCCGCTTTTGTGCCAAACTGAAAATATTCAAGTCTTGGGCCTCTATTCCCTGCGTTGCATCTAATACCAATAAACAAACGTCCGCATCTTCTACGGCCCGAATAGCACGCATGACAGAATAAAACTCTAAATCTTCATCTACCTTAGACTTTTTCCGAATTCCAGCTGTATCAACGAGAATAAACTCCTTCCCAAATTTGTTATACACCGAGTGAACCGGATCACGGGTAGTACCCGCAATCGGAGTGACGATATTTCGCTCCTCCCCTAAAAGTGTATTCAATAAAGACGATTTCCCAACGTTGGGCCGACCTACAATTGCAAACTTTGGAAGTGGATTCTCCAATGGATCCTCATTCTCCACTAACTCAGCAACCGCGTCTAAGAGATCACCCGTGCCACTTCCACTAATAGAGGCAATAGGAAAAACCGTTTCAAATCCAAGGCTGTAAAACTCGTTGGACTCCATCATACGGGTAAAATTATCCACCTTATTAACGACTACAAATACCGGCTTGTTACCGCGACGCAACATCCTGGCCATGCTCTCATCCAAATCGGTTATCCCCGTCTGAGCGTCCACCATAAATAAAATGACCGCCGCTTCTTCTAGAGCAGCACGCACCTGCTTCTGAATGGCCGCCTCAAAGACATCATCCGAACCACTCACAAAGCCCCCAGTGTCCACCACGGTGAACCGCTTACCACTCCATTCACAAAAACCATACTTGCGATCCCTGGTCACACCCGAAAAATCGTCGGTGATCGCATCGCGAGCCCCTACCAAGCGGTTATATAAAGTTGATTTGCCGACATTCGGTCGGCCCACAATGGCTACTACGCTACCCATATTGATTGTTTTTTGCCTCCAGAGATGAAAAAAGAAATTCCGTTTTTTCCCAAACGGACCAAGGCAGTTCTTAGGTGAATTTAAAATAAAAACCTACCAAACTATCATTATTTTCCGAAGGCAGCTAATTTTGCACCACAAAGGTAGGCAAAAGCCGTGGGAAATGACTTACGACTGTGCATAATCAGAAAACAAAATGCCGAACTACCCCATCCGGCTCGGGAAATACCACTAAACTATGCAGAGAATCATCTACCGAGACCTAAATGTTACGATTTTTCAAAGTGCCCTTTTTCAAACCAATTCCACGGTTGTCTGTACGGATGATGTCGTAATTGTAGTAGACCCCGCCTGGCTCCCAGACGAAGTGCTTTCCATCAAACAATACGTGGATGCTGTAAAGGGTAGAAGACCTGTCTTTTTGGTATTTACCCATTCTGACTATGACCATATTATCGGCTACGGAGCCTTTCATCCCGATAAAGTCTTTGCCACTAAAACATTCGCCGAACGAACCGACAAGGACGAAATCCTACAACAAATTACCGACTTCGATCAACAATATTATATCGAACGACCTTATAAAGTCGCTTTCCCCGAACCTGATTTTCTCGTTTACAAGGATGGAGTCCAATACCGCCATGGCCGTACTAAACTAACGTTTTATACCGCCCCGGGCCATACCAATGACGGTCTAATCCTCGTAGTCTGGCAATTAGGCCTTTGCCTGGCCGGTGATTACCTCTGCCAGACAGAATTTCCCTTCATCTACCACAGCAGCGTAGAATACGAGGAAACGCTTAATAAACTGCCCCAAATCCACGATCGAAACTGGTTCACACGGCTGGTCCCGGGCCACGGCGTTCCTGCCCTGCACTTGAACGAGTGGCTAAAACGACGCATAGAAGCCCTTGCCTATATCTATTCCGCCAGAGAAAGCATCGCAACAGGTCTTCTATTCGAAGAAGCGTTACTGTGGGATCGATACCGCTTCCCTAAGGTGCAACTCCAGTTTCACAAAAACAATATGGCACTTCTGCAACAAGAATACGAACAAGGTGTGTGGACCTGGGACCAAGAGTTGTCAAAAGAATTGTTCCAAAAAAGACGAATAAAAAATACCGATATCCTGCTCAATGAAATGAATACAGAGGACGAAGAGGAGGGGGACGATTAACTTAAAAAATCTTCCTTTAAGACCGTACCCTGGTTTTGTCGCCAATCAACAAACAACAATAGGCGTCAAAACATTATTAGCGCACCATTTGTTACCAAGTTGCTGCCTCCTAAGAAGCAGATTGTATTCTATGTCTACTCGAAATCAATACATTGCATTCTTCCTCATTGCTTTTTCCACCATTTTGTCTGACTTAAATAGCCTTTACGGACAAATAGTGTATGCGACCGCAGTCAATTCCGGTGGAGGTGTAACTCTTTTTTCCATCAATTTGGCTACCTGTGAATCCTGTATCATCAGTCCAACCTCCTCTAATTACGGCTCAAATGATATTGTATTTCTTCCAGATGGAACCTTGCTCAACATCGACGTCATCGGCTTACGAAAAACACCTCCCCCTCCCGCCACAAATATTATCTGGCAAACCGGTAACCCCCAGAATTATACCTCCGGCCAACTAGCACCTAATGGGCTTGTCTACTTGGTAGGGTCGAATGGTTTGGCAAGTTACAACCCTACTAATAACACCATTTCCTATATAGGCCCATGGCCACCCAGTGTTTTTTACTTATTTGATGTTTTTTACATGGACGGAGTGCTCTACGCAAATGGATTCGATCAATCCTTCAACGGAATCCTTGTTGAAATCAACGTTACCACACCTGCACAATCGATTGTTACCCCTTTTAGTCTGGGTGAAACCCACGGAGAAGGAGGAAACTGGAATGGAACCGAAGGCCTGTTCTATGCAGATGCCTCACACACTGTCTACTTCTATAATCCACAGAACGAAAGCTCCAGTACAGTGTGCGACATCGATTTTAACTATTCTATCCTTGGGATCACCAGCCTTCCACCCGGTCTGCCTATTCCTACTTGCCAGACGGGTTGTATCAGCAACGCGGGTGTTTTGAACAACGGAGGCCCCTACTCACCCT
>CANHDG010000098.1 GCA_947459365.1 Saprospirales bacterium | reverse complement strand
TATCCTGTCCGCCTTTGAACAGTACGCCTCCGAGATCCACCAAATGTTGTCAGAGGGGAGAGAGGTGTACAATACACCCGATGAACAAGCATTTATTGACCGTCGATACCCCGACACACCCAACATCTCCGTCGATTTTGCCATCATGGAAAACGCCCAAAATGTCTATACTATCCCTGCAGAAGTGGGCTGGTCAGACCTCGGGACCTGGGCCAGTTTGCACGCCGAATGTGAAAAAGATGAAAATGATAATGCCATCATTGCCCAAAACGCACTGCTAATTGATTCTGATAACAACCTGATTCGCAGTTCCAACCCCGATAAATTACTGGTAATCCAGGAACTGAGTAACTACATCGTGGTAGACGAGTCGGACGTACTCATGATTTATCCAAAAAGTAAAGAACAGGAAATAAAACAACTCACCGCCCTGGTAAAACAGCGGTACGACGGAAAATACTTGTAAAAATTACCGCTGCAAGGTATGCAAGGCAAAGAAAGCCAATACCAACAGTAGCAAGACCAGCGCAACCGCCGCACTGATTTGTAGGAATCGAATTCCCTTACGCTTTTTGCGGCGCTTGCGCTCCAGCCTGGCCTCCAATTTTTTCCAGGCATTTGGGGAAGGCACTTCTTGCAAGCCCTTTTCCCCTTGCTTGATCAGCTCAAATAAATCATTCATAGTTCTATAGATAGCCTTTGGAGCGGAGTAATTTTCTCATTTTTTCCTTTGCCAAAATGAGCTGTGACTTGCTGGTGTTAATGCTAATTTGTAAGGCCTCCGCGATTTCATGGTGCTTATAGCCCTCCAAAACGAATAAATTAAAAACCGTTCGATATCCAACTGGCAACTCTTCTACTACCTTCATTATCTCCTGCACCGTTAATTCAGATACAATATTAAACCCGTCCTCCTCCTCTATCAAAGGCATTGTATCGCCCGGAAACACCAATGGCTGACGACGACGAAGCTGCATCAACGCCTCATTAACCATAATTTTTCGCATCCAACCTTCAAAATTCCCCGTTCCACTATACCCCTCCACTTTGGTGTAGATCTTATAAAACCCACTGACCAAGGCCTCCTCTGCTTCCTCGCGATTCCGAAGATACCGACGGCAAATACTAAAAAACAAGGGCGAATACCGGTCGTACAACCATTTCTGAACAGCCCTGTCCTGGCCCCGTAATCCCGATAGAAGTGCTTCCTCTGTCACTGCTTGTTAGACGGTTGGTGATAAAATAAGGACTCGTTTCAAATGAACCGCCGCAATTCCCTGCGATTCCCCAAATCCAACAGCCTGGAATGGATTGCGCAAACAATATTCAACGACTTTTTTCGTATAGATGCTGAACTTTATCGAACTGGCGGTTGATTGCTAAAAAAAAAGATGGAAATTTGCCGCACAGATTACACTTCATAACGACAAACATACCCGTTTCATGCAAGGAGTACAAAACTATATTCAAGAAAATAAAGACCGCTTCCTGGAAGAGCTGCTGGACTTACTGCGAATTCCATCCGTGAGCGCTGATCCCAAGTACAAGGCAGATGTACGCAAAATGGCGGAAGCCACCGCAGAACACCTCAAAAAAGCAGGGGCTGACCAAGTTGAAGTATTCGATACCCCCGGACATCCCATCGTTTATGGTGAAAAAATGGTGAACCCCAAAGCACCTACAGTGCTGGTGTATGGCCACTATGATGTGCAGCCCGCTGATCCACTTGAACTCTGGGAAAGCCCACCGTTTGAACCTGTGGTAAAGAAAACAGCCCTACACCCACAAGGGGCTATTTTCGCTCGGGGCGCCTGCGATGATAAAGGGCAAATGTTTATGCACGTGAAAGCCTTCGAGGCCATGATGAAGGAAAACTACCTGCCGTGTAACATCAAATTTATGATCGAAGGGGAGGAAGAAGTTGGTTCCAAGCACCTGGAAGAATTTTGCAAAGCCAATAAGAAAAAACTTGCCTGTGATGTAGTGCTGGTTTCCGATACCAGCATTATTAACAACGATACTCCTAGCCTGACTGTGGGCCTCCGCGGGCTCTGCTACATGGAGGTGGAGGTAACAGGACCCAATCGCGATCTACACTCCGGGGTATATGGGGGCGCCGTCGCTAATCCAATTAATGTATTGTGTGATTTGATTTCTTCTTTGCACGACAAAAAAAGACGAATCACCGTGGAGGGTTTTTATGATGACATCGAAAAAGTGAGTTCAAAAGAACGAAAATTGATGAACCAGGTGCCTTTTAGCGAAAAGGAATTTAAAAAGGACTTGGGAGTTGAGGAATTACTCGGTGAATCTGGATATACCCCCATCGAACATACTGGTATCCGCCCAACCTTGGACGTGAACGGTATGTGGGGTGGCTATATCGGAGAAGGAGCGAAGACTGTTCTTCCCTCCAAGGCTTACGCGAAAATTTCCATGCGGTTGGTGCCCAACCAAGACCCCGAAAAAATCGAAAAGCTGTTTATTAAACATTTCCAAAAAATAGCCCCTAAATACGTGCAAGTAAAGGTGACAGCCCACCATGGAGGCCACCCAGTCGTCACACCCACCAACTCTCCTGAATACAAAGCGGCCGAAAAAGCAATGGAAAAAGCATTTGGAAAAAAACCAGTCCCACAACGAGGAGGAGGTTCTATTCCAATCATTGCGATGTTCGATCAGGTCCTAAAAGCGAAATCCATCCTCATGGGCTTTGGCTTAGACTCGGATGCTATCCACTCACCCAACGAACACTACGGACTTTTTAATTATTACAAAGGCATTTCAACCATTCCTTATTTTTATCAATACTACGCAGAATCATTAAAATGAGAAAAATTGCATGTATCGTAGCAGGGTCCCTGCTCTCCCTTGGCGCATTCGCCCAGAAAAACAACAGCACTACACCCACCATGCCCGTCCTCAAAACGGCAAAAGATACCGCTAGCTATGCCTACGGGATCGTATTGGGTAACAGCCTAAAGCGTCAAATGAATTCAGCCGATATCGACCAGGAACTAGTGACCAAAGCGGTTACCGCAGCACTGGCCAACGATCCGCTTCCATTTACACAAGAAGACGCCCAGCGTATCTACGCCGATTACCAAAAAGCAGCTTCCCTTAAGCAACACGAAGCGACCATCAAAGATGGAGAAGCGTTTTTGGCCAACAATAAAAAAAGAAAGGAAGTTACCACCACCGCTTCCGGATTGCAGTACGAGGTGCTTAAAAAAGGCGATCCGAATGCACCAATGCCCAAGGCAACCGATCGGGTAAAGGTACATTACCATGGAACGCTCATCGATGGTTCCGTGTTCGATTCAAGCGTTGAAAGAGGCACTCCAGCCGAATTCCCTCTGAACGGGGTTATCAAGGGCTGGACAGAAGGCCTGCAGTACATGCACGTAGGTGACAAATTCAAGTTGTTCCTTCCTTACAACCTGGCCTACGGTGAACGCGCAGCAGGAGCTAAAATCAAACCCTACTCTGCTTTGGTCTTCGAAGTGGAACTTCTCGAAATTACATCCGCAAAATAAGTTGTTGTCGGCCCATCCATACCTACCAGTTGGTAGGTGCTGATGGGCCGTTATTTTTTCTCATGAATAAATTCTGGCTTCGGTCTAGCTTCGTCGTTGGGTACATGCTCCTGGCCATTGGCTGGTGGGCAGTGCTGTTGTGGAAAGGGTATGACAAGCAATTTGAGTTGGAAGTTAAAATTCTGGAGCTGCAACAAAAGGTACCCTCCACTGAGCTCCAAGTTTGGCCAGAATACCAGCAGTTAAAGGTAATCAACCTTCGGAAAAAAGCCATGATCATCGGTGAGGGGGTCTTTTTTTCCCTCTGCCTGGTACTGGGTCTTTATATTATTCGTCGAACGGCTCAGAAGGAATTTTCCCTGGCGCGGCAACGCCGTAATTTTTTGTTGTCCATCACCCACGAACTCAAATCACCCATCGCAGCCTTGCGACTGGTGCTCGAAACCTTCCAAAAACGAACCCTCTCCAAAGAACAAGCAGAACCGCTTCTGGCAGGTGGTCTTCAAAATGCTACCCGGCTCCAAAACCTGGTTCAAGACCTCCTTCTGGCGGCACGACTGGAAGACAGCTGGAGGCCGCTCCATGAGCCCATTTCCCTCCCACAATTGGTAGAATCCTGCAAGGAAGTTCTCCGCGTTCGATTCCCTAAAGCTAATCTGCAATGCCAACTCCAAGAAAACCTTCCACTCCTTCAGGCAGATAAATCCGGCATGACCTCGGTCCTCATGAACTTGCTGGAAAATGCCATCAAATACTCACCGGAAGGAGCCCCCGTCCAACTCCAAATTTCCTACCAAGGAACAAAATTTATGCTTCAAGTGGCCGACCAAGGCCAAGGCATTCCTCCTGAAGAACGACATTCCATTTTTGATAAATTTTACCGACTCGGTAACGAAGAAACCCGAAAAGCTACCGGAACTGGCTTAGGATTGTACATCGTCAAACAAGTGGTGCAAGCCCACCATGGCAACATCCAATTAGCTGATAACCATCCAAACGGAACCATTTTCACCATCCTTTTGTAACTCCTCCCCATGCTGCTCATCACCAATGCCCGTCTAATCAACCGCGGAACCACCCAATCCTGCGATATTCTCCTCCACAAAGGTAGGATTCAGCGAATTGCCCCTCATATTACCGAACCCAACGCCAAGATCCTGGATGCCCGCGGAAACTGGGTGATCCCGGGTATTATTGATGATCAGGTCCATTTTCGCGAACCCGGCCTTACCCACAAGGCCTGTATCGCCTCCGAAAGCCGCGCAGCAGTCGCGGGTGGAGTCACATCCTTTATGGAAATGCCCAATGTCC
Organism: Saprospirales bacterium; assembly: GCA_947459365.1. GTDB lineage: Bacteria > Bacteroidota > Bacteroidia > Chitinophagales > Saprospiraceae > M3007. The sequence goes on along the minus strand of CANHDG010000098.1, from coordinate 6,296 downwards.
AGCCCACCACAACGACGCAAGATCTGCTCGCCGAAAAATACGCCATCGGAGCTCGGACATCTGCCGCGAACTATTCGTTTTACATGGGCGCTACCAACGATAACTACGAAGAGGTAGTCCGCACCGATCCGAAAACCGTCTGCGGAATTAAAATTTTTATGGGAAGCAGCACCGGTAATATGCTGGTGGACAACCCCGATACCTTGGAACGGATCTATGCCAATGCTCCCACCCTGATCGCTACACATTGTGAAGACGAAGCTACCGTGCGGGCGAATAATGAGCGCTACCTCGCGCGCTATGGAGAGGCTCTAACCGCTGCCTTCCACCCGCGTATCCGAAATGTAGAAGCCTGCCTGCTCTCTTCTACACTTGCCGTTCAACTCGCTAAGAAACATGGAACCCGGCTCCATATCCTACACATCACCACCAAGGATGAGCTGGAATTGTTCGATAACAAAACTCCCTTGGAACAAAAACGCATCACCGCCGAGGTCTGCGTTCACCACCTGCACTTTCAAAGCCGGGATTATGCCAAATACGGCAACTTGATTAAGTGCAACCCAGCAATTAAAAGCAAAGCCCACCACGACGCACTGTTGCCTGCCTTGTTGGATAATCGGCTCGATGTTATCGCGACCGATCACGCCCCACATACCTGGGAAGAAAAATCCCAACCCTACCTCAAGTCACCTTCCGGATTACCCCTAATTCAGCACACCTTAAATGTGATGTTGGGCTTTTACCATAAAGGCCTGATTTCGGCGGAGCGAATTGTAGAAAAAATGTGCCATGCCCCCGCCATCGCGTTTCAAGTCAAAGACCGCGGATTTGCGGACGAGGGCGCATGGGCCGATTTGGTAATCGTGGATCCAAACCATTCCTGGAAGGTATCCAAAGAAAACCTGCTTTACCAATGCAATTGGTCTCCATTTGAAGGCCACCGATTCAAGGGAAAAGTCCTGAGCACCCTCGTGAACGGGCACCTAACTTGGCATGAGGACCAGCTGAATCTGAGTCAAAATGGGGAACGCTTAGAATTCAACCGATAATTTTCGCCTCCACTCATATCAAAAAGAGCATTTTTGCGTTTATATCCTATTCCAAATTGAATGATCACTGTAAGTAAAGCCTGATTGGATGATGATGAAAAAATTGCTCGTTTTTACTTTGTTGGCGCTGGGATTCACCTCCCGGCTTTCCGCCCAGTTTGGCGATTGTGCGACCGCTAAAAGTATTTGCAAAAAAGAACCCTTGCATATTCAAAACCCAAGAGGGGAGGGGAACGACAAACGAGAGGCAGATTTTATTCACTGTTTCCTCAACGGAGACAATATGGGACAGGCAGAAGAGAATTCTACCTGGATCAAATTTGAAATCAAAGAAGGAGGCACATTTTCATTCGCCATAACCCCAGACCGCGCCAGCGACGACATCGATTTTGTCGTCTTCCGTTTACCCGCCGATGGCAATTGCTCCCGAAAAGAAATCGTGCGATGTATGGCTGCTGGAGATGACGGAACTGAAACCCCCAATAGCCACTGCCTGGGGACTACCGGGCTCCGATCCGGAGAAAAAGACAGTTCAGAAGATGCCGGCTGTAAGGACAAAGACGACAATACCTGGCTGGCGCCGCTTAAAACAGTCGCCGGTGAACATTATGTACTCCTGATCAGCAATGTCACTGGCCCCCGTGGCTTTTCGATTTCTTTTGGAGGAAGTGCTAAACTACCCTGCGAAGAGGTTAAACCTATCCCGCCCGGTAAGCCAGCACCTCCCAAAAAGACCCAACCCATCGTAGTCGAAGCTCCCACCGTCCCTGAACCTCCCCGCGAAATCAACGGCCGAGCTATTGTGGTGGATGAAACGGTGAAGGTTCAAAGCCGAAAAGTAACACTTTCCATTTGGGATAGCCAGATAGAAGACGGAGACATTATCTCCATCTACCTCGGTAACCAAAAAATAGTAGACCGACACCGACTGACCAAACAACCCAAAGAATTTGTCATCGAGCTGCCCACCGGAAAAGAGCACTTCCTCACTGTTTTTGCCGATGATTTCGGTAAATCAGAACCCAATACGGCCGCTATCCTGATCTCGGATGGAAAATCGGAACAACGCATCGAACTAACCGCCGGCCGCAAACAACAAGAAAGCGTCAAAATTGTCCTGGAATAATGGCAGGAAATTCCATCGGTCAGCTATTTAAGGTCACCACCTTCGGTGAGTCCCACGGGCCAGCCATCGGCTGTGTAGTGGATGGCTGCCCCGCTGGCGTAACGCTCGACCTGGATTTTATTCAATCTGAATTAGATAAACGCCGTCCTGGACAAAGCCGGATCGTCACCCGACGCGATGAGAAAGACCGGGTGCAGGTCCTTTCCGGAACCTTCGAAGGCAAGACCACCGGTATGCCCATCACCTTGTTGATTCCAAATGAAGATCAACGCAGCAAGGATTACGATCACCTGAAGGATGCATTCCGACCCAGCCACGCTGATTTTACCTGGCACTCCAAATACGGACACAGAGACCATCGGGGAGGAGGTCGAAGCTCTGCACGGGAAACCGCCGCCCGAGTGGCGGCAGGAGCGATTGCCCAACTAGTACTCCAACCATTAGGGGTACAAATTCATTCTTATGTCAGCCAGGTAGGTGCCGTATCCACGCCCTTGAATTACCAGGAGCTTGATTTTTCGAACATTGAAAAAACAGAGGTGCGTTGTCCAGATTTGGAAGTCGCCACGACCATGATCGAATTGATCAAGGAAATAAAAAAGCAAGGAGATACCATCGGAGGCATTGTTTCCTGTTGTATCCAAGGCGTTCCCGCCGGATGGGGAGAACCCGTTTTTGACAAACTTCAGGCAGATCTCGCCAAAGCCATGCTTAGCATCAACGCTGCGAAAGGGTTTGAATATGGATCCGGCTTTGAGGGCGTAGGGATGAAAGGCTCCGAGCACAACGACCTTTGGGAACCAGGATTTAAGACCCGAACCAATTATTCGGGTGGAATTCAGGGAGGAATTTCGAATGGGATGGAAATCTATTTTCGCGTGGCATTTAAACCGGTAGCTACCCTGCTGCAGCCCCAGTGGAGTGTACAAAAAAGCGGCCATTCCGTGCTGTTGGAGGGAAAGGGACGACACGATCCTTGTGTAGTTCCCAGAGCTACCCCCATTGTCACCGCAATGGCCGCTTTGGTATTAGCAGATCACTATTTGAGAGCCTTGGCGCTTAGCGCAGCACAGAAAGGCGTTTAGTCTCCACCCGACCTGCATTTTCAAGCTGAACAAAGTACATACCGTTTCCTAATCCAGAGAGCGGTAATTGCAACTGGCTGCTGCCTGCAGGAACCTCCAAAGCCTCATCGCGGTACACTTCCCGACCCATGGCATCCAATACCCGCAATTGCACCGACAAGGCCGTTGTTAAGTCCATCTGCAACACCACCAGATCGGCCCCAGATACCGGATTGGGCGATAAGTACCAATTGTTCAAGGCTGGAATTTCCTCTACAGAATTGACAAGGCCTGTCGTGAAACTGCGCTGCCGAGGGCTAGCACACATATAATATTCATTAAATGGACGAACCCGCCAGAAGTATTTTTTATTGGCCGCTAATCCTGTTACCGTCAAAGAAGTGCCGCTGACAATGTGTTTTTGGCCTAAATTAGAAGCGTAGGTGGTGGTACGGTCAATTTCCAGGTAATAATAGGTAGCACCCGGAACGGCTTCCCAGCTTAATTCAGCCGTATCGTCGTCGTTTAGAACCGCTCCTTCCTCTGGAGCAACCAACAAGCTGGCAGGAGTAGTGATGCTGTTCGCTACCGGACTGAAGGTATTGTTCAAGAAATTCCGACCCGAAGACAGACGGTCGGCCTTCACCACATCAATTTGGCCCTGGGTAAAATCAAAGTCTCCACAGCCGAAATAATAGCTCATGAAATTATTTTCCATTGGATTAACTGGCTCACAATTGGGATCCTGTGCCCCACCATTGTAGGGTGGACAGTTGTTGGGCGCGCAGTAACCAAAATTGTAATCCGGTGGCGTATCACAAATCAAATCAGCAGCGGTAGTACAGTTGGAACCATTGGCTTTTTCCACAGGAACCCCGTTGTAGATGGAAGGAGCGCAAGGCCAGCCTGGATCGGCCGATTCAAAGCATGGAGGCTGGTTTTCCCAATCCTCCGCATCGGATTCCCAACCAAAAAACGTGTGGCGAAGACTAAAAAAGTGACCCGTTTCATGAGAAAGCGTGTTATCTCCCAAGGCGGTATACGTCTTGTTGGCAACCACCCAATCCCGCTGTGGCGAGTAATAGGCTGCAGCCCCACCTGGCTGTTGGTTACTCGTTTGAGCGGTACCAACCACATAATAATTCACCGCATTGTTGTGTTTTTTGAAATTCATCAAAAACGTGTTCGACTGATTGTTGTAGACATTGTCGTTGTTGATGGTCATATCCACCAAGCCCAAAGTAGGGTGGGGGGCTAGGTAAAATTGAATATCATGCTCTGCGTAATCGGCATTCATGGTGCACATGGCATTGAACACATCAATCATGGTCGGCCGACCAGTGCCATCTGTTTTCGCAACCAGGTGAAAAAACACAGGGATGTACATCGTAGCATTTTCTGGGATTCCATTTCGTTCAGCAAAGGCAATATTGGCACGAAGACGAGCCTCGTCCTGAAGCTGATCCATAAAGCCAGTTCCGCAAGGCAACTGCTGTGCCGACAAGCCCAAGACGACCACTGACAGCAGAGAAGTAACAAGAAATTTTTTCATCATTGAAAAATTGACATCAAGGTTTAATTTTATTCTTGTGCAAAGTTAACGAAAAATAAGTTCCCAAACGGGAGATCAACCGCTAGAAGTACCAAATCCGGTACATCGGCCGAAAATAGCAGAGTCCTTACTTATTGTTAAAAATACGTTAAGTGGGTGTTTGTTTGGAATTTCCGGTATATTTGTGTTGTTTTTAAAATAAAATTTGCAAATTATCCCGTTAGTTCTCAGAGTTAATCGAATATTCGCAGGAATTAATCGAGGGGCGGAAGCAGCCATCCAGCTTTTCCGTAGCATTGCAGCAAAAAGCATTTTAATCCACCCCAAATCATCCATCATCAGAATCGATTGTGCCATGTCCATCCGTATTTTAAGTTTACTTGTAGGATTGTTTGCCCTTATTACGGTCCGGCCGCTTAGGGCACAGGATCGCCCTTCCAGCATTTTCGAACAGCTCACGCAGAAGGAAATGAACCGCCTCACCTTGGAAGTAGACCTCACGACCTTATTGGCCGGGCGTAAAACCAATAAGTACTTCCCCGCTCGGTTGTCCCTTGAAAAAGGAGGCAGTTGGGAAGTGGAGGTCAAACCTCGGGGTCGTTATCGCCGGAAAGTTTGTGAAATGCCTCCATTGAAAATCAAATTCAAGAAAAAAGCACTTCAGGCACAAGGCCTGGATACGTTGAATGAAATCAAGTTGACTATTCCCTGTCACCAAGACGAGCAGGGGAATGAACTCGTGGTGAAGGAATACCTGGCGTACCGGATGTTCGAGCAACTGACCCCAGTGGCGGTCCGCGCCCGACTGGTTCGTTTGACCTTGGTTGACACCCACATTGGGAAAGAAATCCAGATGACCGCACTTTTGCTGGAGGACGAGGAAGAAACGGCCAAACGCTTTCACGGTCAACTGATTGAAGAATATGGATTGCCGGTGGATAGTTTATTGGTTAATCAAGCGGCCTTAGTGACGGTTTTTCAGTACATGATTGGCAACACGGACTGGGATATCAACATGATTCGCAACGTCCGCACGATCCGGTCGATGGAAGGCGGAAAAGTGATTGTGATTCCGTATGATTTTGATTTTTCTGGGTTGGTAAATGCCCCTTATGCCACACCTTCCAGTGAATCCGGGCTCCGCAACGTTCGAGAGCGCTTTTTAGTGAACACAGGACTTTCCACAGATGCGCTTCGGAGGGCGGCCCTCCGTATCAAATCCGCCAAACCGGCCTTGATGGCCCTGTGTAAATCCAGGTACCTATCGGCTGACAGCACTACGGATCTACAGGAGTACCTGGAAAGTTTTTTTGCGCAGATTGGAAGTTTTTTGGAGCCTGCGCCGAGTAGCCGCCCATTGTCGGCTGATTAATTTTTTTTTGAAAAAAAACATAGAACTATTGTTCAGAAAAAAAAGCGTTGTATCTTTGCGTCCTCAATTGAAAGATTGGGTTTTTCGACAGGAAAAACGGAGGAGTGCCAGAGTGGTTTAATGGAGCGGT
>CANHDG010000097.1 GCA_947459365.1 Saprospirales bacterium | reverse complement strand
CTTGAAAGTGGGCGGTCACCTTTGCAAGGACTCCTGCCTCCTTGGACAGGACTTCAAGCCAAAAGGATTTTCCGTGTCGGAGGGTGGCTGTTGAAAAAACGACTTTTTCAGGAAATGGGTTGCGTCGGTGCTGCGCAAACCAGTCGAACACCCGACCTTGATCGTAGGCTTGTACCCAACTATCATGCAGCACTCCTGGGTATTCTTCGTATTCCAGTTTTGCGCCAGCGTCTTGTAGCCGTTTCACCCAGGCCCTGACCGAATCTGCTTTGACCACTGGGTCGGCTTCCCCGTGACAAATTCGGATTGGCATCTGGTAGCTGTTGCCCGCCAAAGCCGAAGCTCCCTCCGGAGCGGCAGGGCAAACAGGCGCCATCGCGGCCCATAGGTCTGGTTTACTTAGTCCTAACCAAAGAGTACCTCCACCGCCCATGCTCAGTCCGGTGAGGTACATTCGATTGGTATCTATTTTAAAGCGCTTTTTGACATCCTCCAGAACATCCAAAACATCCTTCTCAGCGACCCCTTGGTATCCCATTGTCCCCCGGGCATAAGGGCTTACTACGATAAATGGAACGTCTTTCCAATTTGGGAAATACTGACTCGCCTCTACGTCCGTTTCTCCATTTTGATTGCTTTTTCCAAATACACGCCGCATCGCCAAACGGTGGTTGGAGCCTGCCCCGTGCAACATCACAACCAAAGGATAGGCCTTCTTTTCCTGAAATCCAGAAGGCAAATACAAACCATAGGGCTGTTCTATGTCGTCCACACTAGATTGAAAACTAACTACTTGTGGACCAGAGGGGTACGTTTGTCCCCAAAGGTTGAACGATAGCTGAACAAGTAAGGCTGTCAGCCATGATTTTGGAAAAAACATCGTTGAGAAGCGTTTGAAGTTAACCGATTTCGGGTTAATGGGGCGCCTTCTTCCTTTCGACAGGGCTATATTACTCCTGTCCTTCTCCGATGGCATCGTACACCACCACCCGCTGCCAAAGGTGCTTGCAAGAGTCTACAAACTCCAGGTGGATTGGATGCGTTTGGTACACATCCTGATCGGGCCCATTCTTAAAAAAACAGAGCAAAGAGAAGTCGTACGAAGAGTCGATGACCTCTCTTCGGGTTGGAGCGGCGGTCCCGATGTGGGAAAACGTAATCACCGGAATCGCCCGGAGTTTTTCCAGGCCTGCCCGGAGTGCGGCCCGGTCGGCAGCACTGTTCGGATCTTTTAACCAAAAATAAACTTGGTGGACAAAAACCTCTTTATTTGTACTCATAGCAAAAGGGAATGGTAAACTGGCGCTGGCAACGACCAAGGCGCTCTGTTGAACAAATTTTCGGCGTGAAACGGGCTTCATCTTAAACAATCGAGAAGGTTTTAAATGGAACGCCGGCAGCTGCCACCGCGGCTTCTACCCTATCCTGGTGGGTATCCGTGATGAACACTTGCCCAACCTGTCGTTCCAGCAACAAACCTACTAGTTGTTGCACACGTTGTGCATCTAATTTATCAAAAATATCGTCTAGAAGTAGAATAGGGGATTTTCCGCCGCTTGCCCGAAGGTAGTCGTACTGGGCCAATCGCATAGCCAACAGAAAGGACTTCATTTGTCCCTGGGAGGCATACTTTTTTAATGGCAGGCCGTTTAGCAACAAGGTCAGGTCATCTCGGTGGGGCCCAAAAGTACTTCGCTCCAGGGCCCGATCGCGTTCTTGGTACTGAAGCAGCGTTTCCACGTACTTCCCATCCTCGGGCCAATCGGAATCCAATTGGATGGAGGCCTGTTCACGGTGACCCGATATGGCAGCGTAAAAATCGGCTAACAGGGGGCTGATGGCGTTCACCATTTTTTCCCGTTCCTCATGAAGGGGCTTCGCATGCACGGGCAATTGTTGATCGATCGCCTCCAGCAACAGCGGTTCAAAACGTCTTTTTTCGGAAAATGCCTTTAAAAGGGCGTTGCGCTGCTTAATCAGGTGGTTGTATTGAACAAGATGTTGTAGGTAAGGCAAATGGACTTGAGATAAGGTAGCGTCCAAATATCTCCGGCGTTCCTCGCTTCCTTCTTGAACCAGGGCCACGTCGTCTGGAGCAATCATAACCGCCGGAAAACGCCCAACATGATCCAGCATTCGGTCTACCAGCGATCCATCCAATTCTAATTCTTTGCGCTTATCGGAGGGTAGCTTCACTACCAATTTGTGTACCCGTTCCTCTTGTTGGAAAATTGCCTCAAGTCGCAAAAAATCTGCTCCATGTTGAATCAGGTTCTTATCGGGCAAGCTGCGATGGCTTTTGGTCAGGCACAAAAAATGAATGGCATCCAATAAATTGGTTTTCCCAACGCCGTTTAATCCAACGATGCAATTGAACCCGGGCAAAAAATCAAATTGCCCAGAAGAATAGCTTTTAAATTGGGTCAGGCGGATCGATTGTAGGTGCAATTCTGAAGCCATGATTTGAACCAAAAACAAAAAAGCCCCGCGATTTGCGAGGCTTTTGAGCGGAAAACGAGACTCGAACTCGCGACCCCGACCTTGGCAAGGTCGTGCTCTACCAACTGAGCTACTTCCGCTTGATTTACATTTAATTAACGTCGTTTCGTTAATTGCGCTGCAAAGATAGCATCACCCAAATTACCTGTGCAAGTATTTTGTGAAAAAAATAATAAAAAAAATTTCTATACCTTCTAACTCATTGATTTTTAATATTTTTCTCAATAATTCTTTTATACCAAAAATAGGTTTCGATCTGGGAACGGATTGGAATATCAGAGGCCACCCGTTTGTACTCGTTCAGGTTTTCCTGGTCAATAATCCTTGCTTTTACGTTATCGGCCAGCTGCATCCGCAAGCATTCCAGGATTTCTACTTTCAGGTCTGGGTCATAGATGGGGAAGGTGGTTTCAATTCGATAACTTAAATTTCGCTCCATCCAGTCGGCACTTGATAAGAACACCTCCTCTTCTCCCCCATTGTAGAACACCAACACCCTTGCATGTTCCAGAAACCGGTCAACAATGCTTATTATCTCTATATTTTCGCTCATTCCGATCACACCAGGAACCGCGCAGCAAATACCCCGAATAATCAATTGAATTTTTACACCGGCTCTGGATGCATCGTACAGTTTCCGAATGATCTCTTTGTCTTCTAGGCTGTTCAATTTGGCAATCATGGACGCGGGTTCTCCTCGTTTCGCTGCCTCTATTTCTCGGTCTATTAAAGCGTACAAACTAGGTCGCAGGTTATTTTTCCCTACAAACAGGTGTTTGAACGCAACTTCACTGGTTTGAATATTCTCCAGGACTCTAAACACCAGGCTAACTTCTTCTACGAGGCGGGGATCAACAGTGAACAAACCGAAATCGGCATATACTTTGGCGGTATCTTCGTGGAAATTGCCGGTTGCGAGGTAGCCATACAACCTTGCCTTTCCCTGCTCCAGCCTTCGGACCAAGGCTAATTTGGAGTGCACTTTTAAACCTGGGAACGAATAATACACCCTGGCGCCAGCCTTTTGTAATTTTTCCCCCCATTCCAGGTTATTGGCTTCATCGAAGCGGGCCTTGATCTCCACAAATACCGAAACCTGTTTGCCGAGTTTGATGGCATTCAATAGGGCATTGATGATGCGGCTATTTTTGGCCACACGGTACTGAATCACCTTGATGTGGGTGACATCTGGGTCTTCGGCAGCTTTTTCAAAAAAATGAACAACTGGATCATAGGATTGGTAAGGAACATGCACTAGCTGATCTTTGGTACGGATTACCTCGAACAAGTCTTCCGCCGCGCTCAAATTGGGATGAGGCAGGGGTGGCATGGGTTTATACCGGAGATGGGACATACCAAAGTCCGGGAATTTAAAAAAGTCGAAGTTATTGTGGTAGCGGCCTTCGGGAAGCACTTCGTTTTTACCTAGATCAAAGGTACTCGCCAAGTATTCGAGCATTTCGGTAGGCATTTCCCGGTCGTATACGAAACGACTTGGAGGTCCCACCTGTCTTTTTTGGAGGCTGGTTTTAATTTTTTGAAGCAGGTTGCCGGAGTACTCGTCGTCAATGTACAGTTCGGCATCTCGGGTCAACTTAATAGAGTAAGTATCGAGGATCTGATAACCTGGGAAGAGGAAAGCAAGGTTATGCCGAACCACATCATCCAGCAGAATCATATCGTGTCTACCCTCCTCTGATGGGAGTTTAAGGAATCGTGGAAGCTGGTCGGAAGGAATTTTAACGATGGCGTACTCACTGTCGGCGAGTGGTTTTTTACGGTCTTGCAAATGCACGGCCAGATAGAGGTGCGCATTGGCCAAAAAAGGACGGATACGTTTTTTGACCAGAAGCACAGGCATCGCAAATGGTAGAAGATTTTCGAGAAAATAATTTTCCACCCACTGTTGTTGCAATTCGTTTAATTCCAACCGCCGCAATATATGAATATGGTGCCGTTTGAGTTCCGGTACAATTTGCTCCTCAAAAATAGCCGAGAATTCCGCTTGCTGGCGATTGACCACCCTTAGAATTTCCCGAAGGAGTTCTCCGGGGTTAAAATCTAAGGCAGCCTTGGTTTTTTTACCTACTTTTTTAAGATTGCGCACGTTAGCCACCCGAACCCTGAAGAATTCGTCCAGGTTGGAAGAATAAATTGCGAGGAACTTTAGACGTTCCAACAAAGGGACTGCGGGGTCTTTTGCTTCTTGAAGCACCCGGTAATTAAAGGATAACCAGGAAAAATCCCGGTGCACAAAAGGAAACTCTTTTAACTCTGGCAACATAAAACTGATTCAACAAAGGAGCACATTAACAAGGCACAAATCGCTGGTTCACTCCACGATTCTGCTCAAATAACCTGAATTCGAACGAGCGATGATCGTTTATCGCGGAAACCCCTCAAATCCCTGCAAAAGTGCGCTAATATCAACGAAATCCCAAACTTGCGGGAAATAGATACAAAAGAATTAATATTGTTTACCAATCCATGTTCCTTTTTATAAGAAGAGGCCCGTTGATCAGCACGGTTGAGTTGAAGAAATGAAGGGTCCAATGGGGTTCATTAGCTGGACAGTAGTGGTCTGAACCCCTTTAGATTTTTGCTAAGCCTGGTTTTTTTAAATAAAAGTGACATTTAAGACGGCAGCACTTCGCCCTATTGTCGTTAAGTCAAGGTAATCAATAGTCCAACGAGGCTCCTTGACTTATTGGTAATAGCCTATTGATCCGCCCTGTCCTTTTTCTGCTGACGACAACGATCGGAACAATATTTTACCTCTTCCCATACCTTTTCCCATTTTTTTCGCCAAGAAAATGGACGTTGGCACACTGGACAAACCTTCTGTGGCAAATCCGACTTTTTTTTCATAAAAAACAAAAAATTGTATAATTTAAAACAATGTGTTTATATTTGCAGCATGATTCTTTGTCCAAAATGTTCTGTTCAGGTGATTCCGGGTGCTAAGTATTGCCACTCCTGTGGTGATAAGGTAGTGGAAAGGAGCAAACCTTGTCCGGTCTGTACTGGGACAAACCCGATCGCCTCTGTATTTTGTCATCATTGTGGTTTCCATTTTTCCGGAAAACCACCCTCTGTGTATCAACCTCGGTACCGTCTTATCTTGGAGGCAGCGGATTTGACGGAGCAAATAAAGGCTCTTTTTTTCGCACAATTGCGGGCAAGGGTTGCCGAGGAGCATGATTTGCAATATTACAGCGACTTTGTGGAGCGGTTTTACACCTCTAGTTTTCGATCCATTTATGAAATCCGTTCCGAACAAATAGCCAAGGATCTGAGAACCCATTTTCGTCGTTTTGGACAGGAAGGACTTCCGGAAATTGACTTAAAACTGGAAGCCAGTTTTGAGGGATTAATGGACTATTTCATTATCCAATTTTGCCCTGACTTGCATGGATTTTCACTTCCGGCCTCCATTCTAAAACACGAACAATCCGAACCTGGAAAGACAAGCTTGACCAACTTGGTGTTTGACTACCTCGATCTGGAGCGGGAACCCCAGGAAGTGTACACCAACTTTTTAACTATGCCTTCCGACTACTTGGCTAATGCCTGCCAGCGGTTCTTATTCGCTAACAGGAAAGAGAAAGTTCTGTTCATTTTAGATCTCTCTGTAAAAGGTAACTGCAAGGAAGGTATTGCAATGACAGATCAGGCTATTTATTGGAAAATGCCCTTCCAGAGAACACGAAAAGTGGAGTATACCGCCCTTCAACACGTTCGGAAAGAGCAAGACTGGGTTCTGATCAACGACTACTTTTTTGCAGCCAACCCCGGGTTCAATTTAAAACTGTTTAAACTTCTCAAAAAATTAAAAGGCTGGAAAGAACCCGTACTGGTCGTCTAGGTTTCCTATTGTTAAAAATAAATTAGAGGATGTACTTGGCACTTTGAAAGTTATGCCCTTATATTTGCGTCGCTTTTTAAAAGTACACATGGAGGATATAGCTCAGCTGGTTAGAGCGCTAGTTTGTGGCACTAGAGGCCGTGGGTTCGAACCCCATTATTCTCCCTGAAATCAAGCCGTTTCGCAAGAGACGGCTTTTTTTATTTCCTCCCTATCACAAGCCGACCTGATTCGACCCATTTCTTCTAAGTATGTTCCTATCCTGATTTCTGGCATCCTCCGTTTTTTGGTGCTTTATTGGTTTGAAACCATCTTTTTTTTACCTTTACCTGTCCTTAATTCTTGACTGCCTACTTGGAAGGAGCGGGGCAGTTGAACTGTTTTTCACCTGTTTGCCGGGTAGCCGGCCGACGCAATGTTCCTGTTTTATGCCTATTAGCAGAAGATCCCTCCTAAAATCATTTGGTGTTGCCTCTGGTGCAGCTTTGCTTGCTGATTTCCCTTTGGATGTTTTGGCGACTGCAAGACCTATTCTGGAGGAAGCCTATCCATTTTCCCCTTATCAGCCCAAAAAAACCATCACAGCGATTACTTTAGGAGCGGGATCGCGGGGAAATGTATACGGGGGATATGCCCTTCAATTCCCGAACGCCTTGGATATTGTGGGGGTGGCAGAACCGAATCCGGTACGGAACGAGCGCTACAGCAAAAAGCATCAAATTGATAACAAAAACAGGTTCAACACCTGGGAGGATGTCTTCAAAGTACCCAAATTTGCAGACGCGGTGATTATCACCACCCCTGACCGTCTGCATTACGGCCCTTGTATGGCAGCGTTGAAAGCAGGTTATGATGTCTTGCTGGAAAAACCCATATCTCCCAGTCAAAAAGAATGCGAAGACATCTTAGCGCTTTCCAAAAAAACTGGGAGGATAGTGGCAGTATGCCACGTACTTCGCTATGCACCGTATTTCGTCAAACTCCGAAAAGTTATCCAGTCCGGCGCTATCGGTGAATTAGTTAGTATTCAACACTTGGAGCCCATTGGGCACGTGCACATGTCCCATTCCTATGTGAGGGGCAATTGGCACAACCGGCATGAAACGACCCCAATCATTTTGGCAAAAAGCTGCCATGATCTAGACATTCTACGTTGGATGGTAGACAAACCCTGCACCAAAGTGGTTGCGATGGGTGGAATCAAATGGTTTAAAAAGGAAAATGCACCTGCCGGAAGCACCGCCCGGTGCAGCGATGGTTGTGCCGTAGAAGGAAGTTGCCCCTATTCTGCTCTAAAGATTTACCATCGAAATCGAAGCTGGACTCATGTATTTGACCTTCCCGAAGACCGGGAAAAACAAGGAGAGGCCATCCTGGAATATTTAAAAACCACCAATTACGGACGCTGCGTTTACCGAATGGAAAATAATCAGGAGGACCACTACATCTGCAACCTGGAATTTGAGGGAGGGGTTACTGCCAATTTTTCCATGGAAGCCTTTACCTCGTACGAAGGAAGAAGAACACGTGTGATGGGTAGTATGGGGGATATTGTGGGAGATATGAACACCTTCACCGTTACCGATTTTCGGACTGGAAAGTCGGAAGAATTTGACCACAGCAAAATTGAGGATGTAGAGAACTACAAAAACTCTGGGCATGGAGGAGGAGATTGGCTCTTGGTGAACGACTGGATTGCAGCGATCAGCGAGCGTAATCCCGCCCTCTTGACCTCCACGATTGACGCCTCCATTGAAAGCCATATTATGGGCTTTAAAGCCGAAAAAAGTAGAACATCAGGTAAGGTGGAGCGCTTGTAATGGCAAAAAGAAGTTTTGCGATTACGGATATTCATGGATGCGCCAACACCTTGGACGCCTTACTCGACCAAATCGGGTTATCCCAATCTGACCACCTGTATTTGTTGGGAGACTACATTGACCGAGGGCCACGCAGTAAAAAAGTGCTGGACATACTACTGGAGTTACAACGAAACCAATATCCCATTACTGTATTGCGGGGCAACCATGAACAGCTTTTCTTGGATGCCCTGCAATCTAGGGAAAAGGCAGTTGCCTGGGAGAAAGGGGTAGGCGCGACGGCACTCCCCTCTTTTGGAGTGAGCAAGTTAGAAGATATCCCGGAGGAATACCTACACTTTATCGCTCAAACGGAGCTTTATTGTGAAATCCCGGGGCACATCCTCGTACATGCAGGATTAAATTTTGAGAAAACAGATCCTTTTTGTGACCCATGGGCCCTTCTTTGGTCCCGGCAATGGCAGGATAAGATTCGGCCAGACTGGCTCGAAGGGAGGATCATAGTACACGGACATACTCCAATTACCCTGTACGATTTTGAAGCGCAGTTTTCGGAGAAAAAGCCAGTTTACTTCCTTAACCTGGACATTGGATGTGCCCTCAAACAGCAGAAAGAAGGGTACGGGTACTTGTGCGCTTATGACCTTTATGAACGTAAATTCTATTTAGAGCGCAACAAAGAGTAAAATGAGCTGGTTTTCAAAAAGTACTGATTTAAAGTATTCCCTTTTATGTTCCTGTTCTAGAAGCGTATTTATGGGAAACAGTCATACCTCATCCTTTACCAAAAAAAGAATTTATGTTTATTCCACTAACTGGTTTTAGTATCGCTGCCGTCATTATTTTTTTTGCGGGAAAACGACTTTCGTATTATGGTGATTTACTGGCGGAGCAAACCGGTATGGGGAAGGCCTGGACAGGCCTGCTTCTGATGTCAGCCGTAACTTCCCTCCCCGAATTGATGGTTGGGGTAAGTTCTAGTGTCATCGTTCAATCACCCGATTTAGCGGTTGGAGACATTTTGGGAAGTTGTGCCTTTAATCTATGCATTTTAGCCTTAATGGACTTTTTCACACCGAAGAACAATCCGCTTTTTAATGCCGCTTCAAAAACACAGGTGTTGGCAGGCTTATTTGCCATCATTCTGCTCAGTTTGGTGGGTTTGGGTCTCTTTTTAGAAGACGAGATGGTTTTGATTCCTTATGTTGGGTTGACAACGGTCTCCTTTGGGGTTATCTATTTTGTCTCCCTCAAGACCATTTATGAGTACCAGCGGCAGCAAGTAAGTATCCCACAGCTTGAGCATGCGCATCCAGAGCAACTCACGATAAAAACCATTGTGTTTAGGTACAGTCTATTTGCATTGATCATTGTACTGGCTGCGCTTTCCTTGCCTTATTTCGCGGAACAATTAGCCCATGCCAGCGGGCTAAGCCAATCCTTTATGGGTACCCTATTTTTGGCCATTTCCACCTCACTACCTGAGATAGCGGTGTCTTTGGCAGCGGTTCGGATGGGATCCATTGATCTAGCTATTGGCAACTTAATGGGCAGTAACTTATTCAATGTATTTATTTTATTTATAGATGACCTCCTTTACACCAAGGGACATCTCTTGAAGGATGCGAGTGACAGTAATCTTATATCTGTGTTTTTTGTAGTCCTAATGTCGGCAGTTGCCTGTGTAGGCTTCGTTTTTCCAAGCCAGCAAAAGCGCAGCCTTGTATCGATCACCAGTTTTTTAATTTTGCTGTTGTGGCTGATTAATATGGGGTTATTGTTGGCTGTTCCATCCACTTAATCAAAATCCCTTGCGTGGGGGTAGAGCGAGTACCTTCGCTAATTCAACTGCTTTTTTACCGATTAACAATTGCGTGCTTTCCGTTTAAATATGGTGTTCTGTTTTCGATCGCAAAACAGAACACTATCTTTTTTTTGTTCAGAAAAAAAAATTTTCAAAAAGCTTTTTTGTAAAATAACTATCTTGAACTAGTTGTTAATCAAATGATAACAATAGAAACAATCTAATTTCAACTTAGAATAAAAAACCTTTTTTTATTTAATTAAAGAACTTTTATTTTTTTTATTTTCGTTTGTGTAAACAATTATTGCACCAAACCGTTGTACATTTAGGTTCGCATTTATGAATAACAATTAAACTAATTCATTTTTACTATGGGTACATTTTTTACGAGTCCTTTTTTGTTGTTCGCAGGATTGTCTGCGAATGACTACGTAGGTTTCACCTTCTTCATCGGTTACATGGCTATGTTTGCCGCTTCTGTCTTCTTCTTTTTTGAGCGTCAACAAGTAGAAGGCAAATGGAAAACCTCCCTCCTGATTGCTGGCCTGATTACCATGATTGCATCTGTGCACTACTATTACATGCGCGATGTATGGATGACAACCGGACAATCGCCCACTCAATTCCGCTACATTGACTGGATCTTGACTGTTCCGCTCATGTGCGTGGAATTTTATTTAATCCTGAAGGCATTCGGTGCAAAAATCGAATTGCTATGGAAAATGATTGGTTATTCTTTGTTGATGCTAGTCGCAGGTTACCTTGGAGAGACTGCCTACCGCGATAACAGTGTGTTGTGGGGTATTATTTCTACAGTTGGTTACGTAGGTATTCTATACGAAGTATGGATGGGCTCTGCGAGCAAGCTGGCGAACAACTCCAATGACCCACACCTGAAGTCTGCATTCCGCGCATTAGGATGGTTTGTATTGGTGGGTTGGGCGATCTACCCAATTGGCTACATGGCAATCGAGACTGATGGCTGGTTGCGCAACGTTATTGCTGTCAACAATATGGATTTAATCTACAACATTGGTGATGCGGTGAACAAGATTGGCTTTGGATTGGTGATTTATAGCTTGGCTGTCAAGTCAAAAGAAACTCACTAATTCAAACACTCTAACCATTTGATCAAAATAGGCGTTCCCAAAGCGGGTTT
>CANHDG010000096.1 GCA_947459365.1 Saprospirales bacterium | reverse complement strand
GGGTGGCTACTATTCTGATGGACAACTTTGGTAGGGCTACAAAATTAAAATAAGATGCGCGTTACTCTTTATCTAGGACTTGTTGCACTCTGTGTGGGCTTGGCATCCTGTGAGGATACGCCTCCCGCAGAGCCCAAAGGTGATTTGGCGGATATCTCGTACAATCCTAAGGCTTATCTGATCAAAAAACCCGCTCATTTTCCGGAGGTTCCGGTGCCTGCTGACAACCCAATGACGTACGATGGGGTGCAATTAGGCCGGCGGTTGTTTTATGATCCAATTCTATCCGCAGATAGCACGATGTCTTGTGCTTCTTGCCATTTGCCGGAGTTCAATTTTACGGATGGAAAAAATGTCTCGGTGGGAATCGATGGGATAGCGGGCAAACGGAGTTCGATGAGCCTGCTCAACATCGCTTATGTAAATACTGGATTGTTCTGGGATGGACGAACCTCCACCCTGGAAGCACAAGCGTTGCTCCCCATTGAGGATCCGATCGAGCTGCACACTACTTGGCCCAATGTGATTGAGAAATTCAAGGCGCATCCTGAATACCCCGCTCTGTTCCGCAAAGCCTTTGGTATTTCGGACCGTTCTGAGATTACCAAGGTGCTGGCAGTGAAAGCAATTGCTCAGTTTGAGCGTATTCTGATCAGCAGTGGAGAATCGGTGTATGACCGCTATTTGGCAGGAGAAACCCAGCTATTGCAGGATGAAGCGTTGGATGGGAAACTTATGTTTTTTGATGAGGGCTTTGATTTGGGACTACCGGATACGGAGTGCTTCCACTGTCATGGAACGGGCACCTTAACTGGTGGAAGGTTTTTTAACAATGGTTTGGATCCATTTGATCAAATTACGGATATTGGGCAGCAAGCGGTGACTGGAAATCCTTCTGATAAGGGGAAATTCAGGGCCCCAACGCTTCGTAATATCGCCCTATCTGCTCCCTACATGCATGACGGCCGTTTTGCCACGCTGGAAGAATCAATGGAGCATTATCTGTTTCGGGCGCATAGCGCTCCAAATGCCGATCCGAATATGAACTTATTGATTAACAAAAGGCCTATTTTCAACAACTACCACAAAGAGGCACTAGTTGCTTTTTTACATACGTTGACGGATACGGCTTTCATCAACAATCCAGATATTCAGAATCCGTTCTAATCGGCTGGACGGATCATTTTTAGGTGGGGGATGCCATCTTCTAGGTATTCCTCTCCGGTAGATACGAAGCCCCGCTCTTCGTAAAACGTTTTGAGGTAGCGCTGTGCTCCAATTTTGATGGGTTCATTTCCGAACAAATGGCGGCACAGCGCTATACTTTTTTCCATTAATACGATACCTACGCCTTGCCCGCGCACCTCCGGGCTATTCACAACTCTTCCTATAGAAGGGTAATCCGGGTAAGAAATGCCTTTTGGTAACAGCCGGGTATAGGCGATTAACTTGCCATCTTCCTGCCTGCATAATAGGTGCCAGGCGTACCTATCTTTACCATCGGCATCTAAGTAAGGGCAATTTTGTTCGACGATAAAAACCTCCTGCCTTAAGGCCATAATTTCATATAATTCGGAAGTGCTAAGTTCTTGAAATGGGACGCATTTGAATTGGATATTCATGGTATGGATGCAAATAGATGAGCGCGATTTTACAGGTTGTTGGTATTCCTCTATAGGTTTACCGGGTTGTAAAAGAAGCGTTTAGATCCGTGTGGGAAGGGTTCTGATATTGCTTTGGCAAAAGTACAGAATCTCCATTGCCTGTCGGCCCAAAAAAAGCGCCCTTTCAGCATCGCTGAAAGGGCGCTCAATAAGGTGTATTTAGCTACAATTAGTTAAAAGAGTAGCGGATACCAAACTGAAGGTTCCACACATCGAAGATCGTAGCAGAGTAGTCGTACGTCTTGCGAGTAGCTGGAGCCAACAACTGGCTAGCAACGCGGTACTTAGGAACGCCATTAGCGTCCACACCACGAGCCTGCAAAGGAGAGGTAGTTACCAAGCGACGGCTGATACCCCAGTCTTGGTTGATCAAGTTACCAACGTTGAAGATATCTACACGGAACTGGATGGTGTTGCGCTTACCTTTAGTAGTAGCCACCCAGAAATCGCGAGAGATAGCAAGGTCAAAACGGTTCAACCAAGGCATCAAACCACCGTTGCGCTCTGTGTACTGGCCGCGACGGCTAGTTAAGTATTCGTCTTGCTGGATGTATTCTTCAAAGAATTCAGCCTGCTGAGCAGCAGTGTACGTCACAGTTCCAACAGTTTGATCTTCAAACAACAGCTCAGAAGCGTTGTTTGGAATGTACAACAGGTCGTTACCGTTGATACCGTCAAGGTTCATATCACCGTTATAAGTGTAAGAGTAACGTGTGCCGAAGCCGCTAGCAGGAGAGTTCAAGCCCTCGTAACCCAAGGTAAACTTCACTGCACCACCGCGCTCGCTACCGAAATCTACACCGTAAGTTACCAAACCAATTACACGGTGAGGAAGATCTTGGTCAGCATAAGAAAGGCCAAGGCGGTTGTTGCCATTTACTGAGCGTGCGCCAGTCCATGAGCCTGAAGCGATTGAACCTGCGCTCATGAAGTCTTCAGAACGGCTGTAGGTGTAAGCAGCCATCGCGTAGAATCCTTTCTTTTCTGGGTATTCCAACTTAACAGTAGTACCGAAGTAACCACCCTGGTTAGTTGTAGTCAACACCGCTGCCATGGACACATTGTCGATTTCGCGGTTAGCGTTTGCGCTACCAAAGTAACGTGGGCGCTGGTCAGGACCCGCGAAGTTTTGAGTCGACTCTTTTTGGTTAGCGTTGTAGTACAAAGCGTTGTTGATGTTTCTGTTGTACAATATCTCCAAGGTACCTACGAAACCAAATGGTAACTTCTGGTCAACAGCGATATTGGTTTTCAACACCTGTGGGAACCTGTACGCTGCGTCAGTGTAAGCTAAATCAAAGGAAGAAGGAAGAGTTGGAGTAGCTGGAGTGAACTGAGTAGCATCAGGCGTGAATGGGTACACCGTGGTGTTGGTATTGCTCACGTCGATGAATCCAGTCATTACACCGTTGTTACCGATTTGGTTAGACAACCAAACGTATGGAGGGCGGCCAGTGAAGATACCAGCACCACCACGCAATTGCGTTGTGCGGTCACCGAAAACATCGTAGTTAAAGCCCAAACGTGGTTCGAACAGAATCTGTGCTTTTGGCAATGTGCTGGTGCTCAGACGCTGTGCATTTCCGTCGATATCCAGGAAGCTAGAGTCAGCGATGGATTTGTTTTCCAAAGCCTCTGTCGCACCCAGGTCGATGTAGCTCAAACGAAGACCTGCAGTCAAGGTAAAGTTTTTGCTTACTTTGATCTCGTCTTGTCCGTAAAGGTCAATTTTAGATACTTTCAACACTTGAAGTGGATCAGCACCGCCGTCCAAAGCAGAGTAACGGTATTGGAAACGCTTTACTCCTACAGAGTCACCGTTTACAGCACCTACGAAGTCAGCAAGGGAATTGAAGATGTAAACACCGTTAGAACCTGGGAAGAACAAGTTGTTTGACTTGTAACGCTCGTAGTTAAAGCCACCAGTGATGGTGTGCTTTCCAGTGTAATATGAAAGGTTGTTAGTGATGTGGAAGGTACCGTAGTTCAACTCATTTTGAGGAGTGAATGGGTCAAAACCAGCTGCAATGTACGTTGCACCGCCTTCCAAGATATCGATTGTCGGGAAAAACGCTCCTTTGTACTGGCGGTTTTCATCCTGGAAATCGTATCCAATGCTGAAGGTATTGGACATCTTGTCACTGAACGTGCTGTTCAATTCTGCTACCAAGGAGCGAGTGTTGTCTCCGATGATATAGCCAGAATTCTGGTACGACATGGAGTTGATATTAGTAGTACGGCCACCATTACCCAACGATGCACTGTTGCTGATATTGATATCAGCTTGAGAATCGTGGTGCGTGTAACGAGCAGTCAACTTGTTATTATCGTTCAAGTTGAAGTCCAAACGAGCAAGGAACTTCATAGAGTTTACCTCGTTGTTGTAGTTTTCGTAAGGACCTGTTACGTATCCGTACTTCTGAAGCAACAAGTCGCTCACCTGATCTAGGTCAGCCTTTTTAACGCGGGTTTTCAAACCTACGTTAGAGCTACCGTCTGCTACCCATGTAGTCGCTGGAGAGGAGTTTTTCACCATCTCTGCGTTAGCAAAGAAGAAAACGCGGTTTTTAACGATTGGGCCACCGATACGAGCACCCACTACATTTTCACTAAACACGTTAGAAGCTACACTCACGTCGCGTGCCTTGTTGCCATACATGTTGGCAGAACGGGTAAAGTAATATGCAGAACCAGATACTTCGTTTGTACCGGAGCGGGTAACTGCGTTTACACCTGCTCCAACGAAGCCAGATTGGCGAACGTCGTATGGAGCAACGTTCACTTGTACTTGCTCAATCGCGTCCAAAGAGATCGCTGTAGAGTTGGTACGACCACCTGCTTGTGCTTCAGAGCCCAAACCGAATTGGTTGTTGAATACGGAACCGTCAATAGTGAAATTGTTCAAACGAGTGTCTTGTGCACCGAAAGAACGACCATTACCGTTTGGATTGTACTTCGTGATGTTGTTGATAGAACGGCTACCAATAGCAGGAACCGAGGTAACAACGTTGCGATCGAACGTAGAAGAAGCACCTGTCCGCTGAGAAGAGAACAGGTCATTGCGGTTGGCAGTGATGTCGATTACATCGATCGTGGTGCTGGATTCTGCCATTTGGAAGTCCACATTCGTAGTGGAACCCAAGGAAGTTACCAGACCTTCGATGGTCTGCTGCTCAAAACCGGTGTAAGAAACGGATACGGAGAATGGCCCCCCTACGCGAACAGAAGGCAGGGTGTAACGACCAGCAGCGTTGGTTGCTGTTCCGTATCGAGTGCCAGAAGGAGTGTGGATAGCGATTACAGTAGCTCCAACCAGGCGTTCGCCTTTGTTGTCGGTAACTAAACCGCTAATAGAAGAAGAGGTTACCTGTGCAAAAGCGGTCACAGCTGTCATGACCATTGCCAGGAATAGAAGGGACATGCGGACACTTAGAGCGCCCGTGCGGAAATGTAGTACATTTCTCATACAGAATAAATTGAGTTTGGTGATAATCCAGAAAATTCAGCAATAAATGCGAATAATTCATAGAAGGTGAAAAAGCCGATGCAAAAGTACAAAATCAATATAAAGGCAGTGTTAAGTTTTGTCAGTATTTTCTAAATGAAGCCTAAATAAAATATTCTTTGGCAGAATATTCATTTTAAAACTTGGTTAAAAATGTTGTTTTCCATTTCCAGATTGGCATAAACCAAATATTTCAGAGTGCTAACAACGAGTTAAGTTATAAGCCAAGAAGCTGATCTACCCCCCATCTAGGTTGACAGGAGGAAGGCCATACCACCATTCTAATTCGAACAATACCAAGGAATACCATTCACTAGTTTTAGTTTTAATAAGTCTGTTGTGCGTATGCTCTGGCCCCCCAACTGTTTTTTCGAAAAATCACAGCCGCCCTACCCAATGGAACTTTGGCGGTTATTTCTTTAATTATTACAAAAAATGATGACAAATAGTATGATTTTTGTTTTTTATAAAAATATATAAATCAATAATTTAGCTATAATTTTATTTAAAATAGAATCAAAAATATACGGGTGAAATTCAACTTCGTTTGTCCCCTGCCCCCCATGGGAGCCACCTCATATTTGTGGCAAATAAAAGCGCAAACAACTTTTAATTATGAAAAATAACCTATTAGTGCTTCTTTGCACCGTTTTGATTAGCCATTTTGCACAAGCACAGATGGTCATCACCGAAATTATGTACAATCCACCCGAATCCGGGGTCGATAGCCTCGAATTTATTGAGGTGTACAACAAGTCTACTTCCGCTGTTAACATGACAGACTGGAAACTGGAGTTCGGTACCTTTTCCTTTACCATTCCTTCTCTGACGGTCGGAGCCGGTCAATACCAGCTGTTCAGCGTTAACGCGGGTGCTATGCAAAACAATTTTGGGAAGTCCTCTCTACAGTGGACATCCGGCGCTCTAAGTAACAACGGTACTTCCATCCGGATCAAAAATAGCGGGGGAACACTGATTGACTCCCTGACGTTTGATGATGTGGCCCCCTGGCCTACTTCCCCGGATGGTTTGGGGTATTCATTGGTATTATGTGATCCCAACTCCGATAACACCCTTGCAGATAATTGGAAGGAATGTCCCACCGCCACCAATGTTATCATCAATAACACCCAGATTTTTGCGAATCCAGGTGCGGCTGCAGGTTGCGTTTCTGGATTGGTAGCCAACAATGATTTGTTCAGTGTGCCTCCCGACCAGGTATCTGTGTTGGATGTATTGTCAAACGACAATACCCCGAATGCGGTTACTAGTCTGACCATCACCTCTGCTCCGCAGCATGGGACAGCCGTTGTTTATGATAATTCCATTCGTTACACCCCCTCTGATGGTTATTGTGGACCAGATGACTTTTCGTACCAAGTATGTGATGGACCGGCGAGTTGTGCAAATGCTGATGTATCCCTTACGATCAAGTGCTACCCACAACGCACCATTGAGGAGGTGAACAATGTGAACCTGATTGGATTGGCCGATTCCGTGAATATCTCTTGCGAATTGACTGGGATTGTGTACGGAGTAAACCTTCGTCAAAGCGCTGGCGGACTTCAGTTTGTAATCATGAACGCCAACGGCACAGAGGGAATTGCTTTGTTCAGTGGATTGAGTTCCTATGGTTATTCTGTTCAAGAAGGGGATGAAGTAACGGTTCGTGGTACCATTGCGCAGTTCAGCGGTCTAGTTCAAATGAATTTGGATACGGTTTTTGTGGTTTCTAACAACAATCAACTGGCCTCCCCGGACGTGGTGTTGCGGGCAGACGAAAGCACTGAAAACCGCCTTATAAAAATCAATAACCTGCGCTTGGTAGATCCTGCCCAATGGACTCCAGGAGTAGGCCCCGGCTTCAATGTTCGAGTGTATTCGATGTTCAACGCAGCTGATACGATCGTAATGCGAATCGACAACGACGTAGACTTGTATAATTATCAAAACCCTCCATCAGAGCCATTTAATATGACAGGCTTGGGTGGACAGTTTGATAGTTCTGTTCCCTATTCTTCAGGTTACCAGGTACTTCCTCGTTATGCTGACGATATTTCTACGCTGAGCAGCGTTAAGGTAGTCGATTACAGTTCTGAGGTGAAGATTTCCCCTAACCCTGTTACAGACATTATTCAGATCAAAACAGAAATCAAGTTTGATATGATTCGAGTGTTTGGTTTAAATGGTGCACTCTGGAAGACCATTGAGTACCCAGAGTCGGTGGAACAGTTGGATATGAGCAAAATGATGCCTGGAGTATATGCCCTACAGTTTATCAAAGGTGGTCATCTTTGGGCGACTGCGGTTATTAAACAGTAATTATACTTTTTGATGGATCCAAAAGCTACCTTCCGACTACGCTTCGGGGGGTGGCTTTTGTATTAGTACTTTCTCAACTTATGTTACTTATGAACTTGCCTCCAATGCTTGTTGCCGTCCATTTAGTGACCATTGTTCCTGCTGCTGTTCTTGGGGCCTATTTGTTTCTAAACCGAAAGGGAGGGCCTACGCATCGGAGCATTGGAAGTATTTATATGATCTTGATGGGCTTTACGGCCATTTGGACATTATTCCTGCCTGCTGAATTTGGTCCGAGGATGTTCCAGCATTTTGGGCTTTTGCATTTGTTGAGTTTGTTGACGGCTTGGACAGTTCCGACGGCCTGGCGTGCTGCTAAGAGGGGCGATATTCGGGGTCACAAGAGCGCTATGATTCAATTATATATAGGAGGAGTGCTGATTGCAGGCAGCTTCGCTGTAGTAGGGCAGGGGCGCTACCTGAACTTACTTTTCTTTGGGGAGTAAATCGTTCGTATCACCGGAGTCTTCCTCCTTTTCGGCTTGTCCACCCGTTGGATGTGCTTGCTCATACACTTTTTTTAGCTTTTCTATGCTGTTGTGCAGGTAGATTTGGGTAGCTGCCAGGTTGCTATGGCCAAGTAGTTCGCGAATCGCATTCAAGTCGGCGCCTTTATCGGAGAGGTGGGTAGCAAACGAGTGTCGGAGCACGTGCGGGCTGTTTTGTTCGTTCCTACTGACTTGCGACAAGTATTTACGAACTACTGCATAAATAGATTCCGGGCTTAGGGGTAGGCCTTTAGTAGAAAGAAATAGCTGACCGTACTCAGAAGTGGGAAACTGTTGGTTGCGGAGTTCCAGGAACTGGCGGAGCAGAGGGACAATGGGCCCTACAATGGGTGCAAAACGCAGTTTATTGCCTTTGCCTAATACACGGAGGACTCCTCTTGAGAAATCAATGTCTGACGTTTGTAGAGCAGCGAGTTCTCCTCTACGAAGCCCTGTAGCGTACAAGACTTCCAGGATTGATCGATGCAGCAGGCCTTTGTAGCCATCCGGGAAAGGGAGGGTGGAAAAAAGCAGCTGTAAATCTTGCTCACGAGCTACCACAGGTAGGCGCTTAGGTGTTTTAGGCCCAATCACCTTTTCCATTGGATCTTGCAGTAGGTAGCCCCTTTTCAATAAAAATTTAAAGTAGGACTTCAAGCAGGAGAGCCTGCGGTTGACTGAGCGGGCTTGCTGCCCATCTTCCAGCTGCGTTACTACCCAGGTCCTTATATGCAAATGCCTCACATCGGAGTCCGATGCGAGGCTATATATATCTTTGCAGTAACTTAAAAACTGTTCTAGATCGTTGCTGTAAGCCAACAAAGTATGTGGCGACAGACGACGTTCTTTTTCCAAATGGGAGAGGAACGAGTCTTTTTGGAACAAGGACTAGTCGTTCTTAAATCCGTACGTATCCTGCTTATAAACCGCTTTCAAAACTTCAGCGCGGCGTTCGACAGATGGCTTGGTGAAAGCCTTGCGACGACGCAATTGCTTGAGAGTGCCGGAACGTTCAAATTTTCTTTTGTACTTTTTCAGCGCTTTGTCGATGGTTTCGCCTTCTTTTACCTCGATAATCAGCATGTAATAGTTGTTTTTTTAATGAATAAAATTTATTGGCCGCAAAGGTAGCATGAATTAGGAGAATACAAAATTATTTCTCTTAAAAAATCGATGTTTTTTGATTGGTTTTTACCATTTCAAATGGGGTAGGGGCGAGTAAAGGCTTGGGAAGTACGTTGGGGAGTAAGGAGGTTCAAATAACTAGATTCGTGTTGCCCTTATCTTATGATTAATTTGGTACTTTTGTAGGATGAAATGGCCCTATTGGTTTGATTTTCCACCGCATCCGTTGGTAGTAGGTGATCTATCAGAAACGTTTGAAGTTTGGTTCCAAGAGCGTAGGTATTCGCGTTGGGTGGTTTTGACCGATTCGACTTGCAAGGAACTTTGTTTGCCCCTATTTTTGGAAAAAACAAGGTTGCCAGCCGATCTTCCGATCATCGAGGTGCCAGCAGGAGAAGAACACAAAACCTTAGATACCTGCTCCCGAATCTGGTCTGCTCTCCTGGACTTGCAATTAGATCGAAAAGCTTTGGTCCTCAATTTGGGGGGAGGCGTGGTGGGGGATATGGGTGGATTTTGCGCGGCGACCTACAAGCGTGGAATTGATTTTGTACAGGTTCCTACTACTCTTCTAGCAGCAACAGATGCTTCCGTAGGCGGTAAAATGGGTGTTGATTTTCAACAGGTTAAAAATATAATTGGCGTATTTCAACAACCAGCGGGAGTGCTGATTGACCCCAGTTTTTTTTCGACTCAAACTTCCCGCCAATTGGCCTCTGGTTTTGGGGAGGTCGTCAAACATGCGCTGATTGGAGATCCTGACCTTTGGAGGCAACTGGAGCCGCTTCAAGATCTTCAGGGTGCTGATTGGGCAAGTTGGCTGGTCCCTTCCATCAGCGTTAAAGCTAGAATCGTGGAGCAAGACCCCAGGGAGGAAGGGTTGCGCGCCTTGTTAAATTTCGGGCATACGATTGGACATGCACTGGAGGGTTATCTACTTGACAGCCCCACACCTTTGTTGCACGGGGAAGCGGTGGCTTGGGGGATGTATTTGGAGGCCTGCGCAGCAGAACAAGCGGGGTATCCTCTCCCTGCGCATTTCCCAAGAGCAGAGGACTTCAAAAATTGGCTGCTTCAGTTTTACAGCCCCATCTCCCCGGTATCACTGGATGCAAAGGCGCTTTGGCGCTGGATGTTGAATGATAAAAAGAACGAACAGCAACAGGTTCGACTGGCTTTGCCTGGAAGCAGGACAGGGGAATTACAATGGTTGACCCTCGAGTTTGAGCATTGGAAGTCTTTAATAAAGCGGTTAGAGCCCTGATCAGGCCCCCCTTTCCTCCACCCTTCCGTCGATGTAGCGCGCGAAGCGACCAGTAGAACGGTTGTGTACAATATCTGCTTCCTTCCATGGCCATCCACCAAAACCGGTTCGTTGAAAGTCGCTAATTGCAGCCCGAATTTCGTGTTGGGTATTCATTACAAAGGGACCGTATTGAGCTATGGGCTCTGCAATGGGTTCACCTTCCAAGATCGCCAGGTAGCTTTCTGAGGCGCCATTTAGGAGTTGAATAGTCTCTTTTCCGCTGACCTTAATCCGGTGTTCTGAAGGGACTTCTACTCCTTCTACCTGGAGGGTTCCAGTACCCCGGTAGAAATAGAGATTTCGGTGGAGCGTTGGAGAGCCCGCAGGCAATGTAAACACAGCACCGGGTTCAAGGTGAAGCAAGAAGATACCAACTTTGTTTTGTGGATCGGCTGCCCAGGAGTCCGGGCAAGGGGTAAGTGCTTTATGATCCCCGAGTTTTCCTGCGATCAATCGAATGCGTGTTTTTTTTCCGGAAGGGTCTGTTTGTTCGATGATCGGAATATCTTCTGACCAGTGCATTTGGTAACTTGGTGCAACCATTTTACTTTTTGCGGGCAGGTTGAGCCACACCTGAAACAATTCGAGTGGATTATCTTGGTCTGCATGGACCAAAGGGAACATTTCAGCGTGTTGGCAGCCACTGCCGGCAGTCATCCACTGTACATCTCCGTTTCCGTAGCGACCCTCTCCTCCAAGGGAGTCGAAATGATCGATCAATCCTTTTAGTACGATAGTGACGGTTTCGAAGCCCCTGTGGGGGTGTGCTGGGAATCCAGGTACGGTGTCTCCATGGTACATACTAAATCCGTCTTTATCTGAAAAGTCGCTCCCGATGTTTCTTCCTGCCAAGGAGGTGGATGGCCCCATTTGGTCGTTTCCTTTTG
>CANHDG010000095.1 GCA_947459365.1 Saprospirales bacterium | reverse complement strand
TACAGGATCATTACCAGCCACTAAGTTGATGGTTGCACTTCCATCCGCTGCACCAAAGCAAGTCACATTCGTGGTACTAGAGGTGGCTGCGAGGGTACATCCAAAAGCAGTTACAGTCACTGCTTCTACCGCTGTACAAGCATTATTATCGGTTACTGTTACGATGTACACACCTGGCGCCAGGTTGTTGATCTGTGCGGTGGTTTCCCCGGTACTCCAAATGTAAGTGTAGTTGCCTGCACCTCCACTTGGGCTCGCAGTGGCAGTGCCATCGTTTTCCCCTACTGCTGATTGAGCTGTTGCAACTGCATTTGCCGCAACAGAGCTTGGCTGGGTGACGGTTGCCGAAGCAGAGGAAGTACATCCTTCACCATCTGTTACGATTACAACATACGTGCCTGCAGATAAGTTGTTGGCCGTTGAGGAGGTTTCTCCGTTGCTCCAAGAATAGCTATAGGAGCCATTTCCACCAGTTGGGAGTGCTGTCGCGGACCCGTTGGAAGCACCATTGCAGAGCACCGGCGTGCTATTGGCCGATGTGGCCATAACAGCACTTTGATTAACCGTTACAGAGGCGGTATTGGTACATCCTGTCTGGGTATTCGTAACCAAAAGTTGATATTCTCCTGTTTGATTCACCTCTGGTGTCAAGGTAGTTGCACCAGAAATAATATTGCCATTTGCTGTAGACCAAAGGTATGTTATGGCCTGTCCTTGTGCAGTTCCAGTTCCGTTCAGCTGAACAACTGAGGTGTTGCAATTTAAGTTAGGGGCAGCAGCAACGACAGAGGCGGGAGCAAGGTTATTCAGATCCACCTGAGCGGTTGCTGTTGAAGTACAACCAGTTAAGGTATCCGTAACCAACAACTGGTAGGTTCCACCTTGGTTGACACTCTGTTGGGCTCCAGTAGCGGAATAGGAGTTTGGACCTGTCCAGCTATAAGTGCTAGCCGCAGAAGGTGAAGTTCCGGAAATGGTGGTAGTAGGTGCAGCACAAGTGATGGTACCTCCTGCTGCATTAGCACCTGGACCATTGTTGTTGGCGACCACTTCTGCACTGGCAGATCCAACACAGCCGGAACTTGCCTGAGAAACGACCACTTGATAGGTTCCTGCAGTAGTTACAGTTGGCTGCTGCTGGGTAGAAGCAAATCCGTTTGGTCCTGTCCAGGAATAGGTTACATCATTGGAAGGGGTATTAGCCCCGATTTGTACGCTTGTGCTGATGCAAGTCAAGGCACCACCTGCTGTTGCTACGCTTAATTGGGTATTAACCCCCGTCACTGTAGTGGTGGAAGTGGCGCTACAACCATTGCCGCTATTGGTTACTTTTAATGTGTACGTACCGGGAGCATCAACAATGGGTGTCAAGGTATTTGCACCCGATAGGATATTTCCCCCATTGGAGGCTGTCCAGAGGTAGGTGATGCCAGCGCCTGAGGATCCGGATCCCTGGAGGGTGTCCGTAGGGACTAAACAAGTCACAGCACCCGCGATCCCTGCTTCAGCAGTAGGAGTGGTTGTATTCCCGGTAACCGTGGTAGAACCAAAAGTTACACAGGTGCTTTCTGTATCCGTAATTCGTAGGTTATACGTTCCTGCTGCGCCCACGGTTGGAGTTGCAGTGGTACCTCCAGATACAATTACTCCGCCGCCTGCTGCAAACCAAAGGTATTCAATATTTGAACCAGAACTAGAGGCCGATGCATTGATCTGAATCGTTGGAGTGCCACAAGTTATGGAAGGAGGGGGAGCGATATTTACCACAGGAGGTGGGGTCTGTACAATCGTTACTGCACTGGTTTTGGTGCAGCCTCCGTCGTCCGTTACAGTTACGACATAGGTGCCAGCTGGCACATTAATTAGCTCTTCGGATGCCTGACCGTTGTTCCATTGGTAGGAGTAGCCACTGTTCCATCCTCCAGATGCAGCCACTAGCGCTGATCCTGGAACGGAATTACATCCAGCCGGGTAGGTTTCCACTGTTTGGATACTGATCGGGCCGCTTGGTCCAGAGACTTGTAATCCACTTATGGTGGCAGTACCTCCGTTGGCTGGAGTTACCGTACAAGCATACGTACCTGCAGCAACATTATTCAACACTCCCGTTGTATTAACAGTACCCGTTGACCAAGTATAGGTGTAAGGTCCAATACCTCCTGAAGCTGAAAGGGTGATTTTTCCAGTGTTCGTTCCAAAACAGATCACATCTTTAATTTCTTCAAGTGCAACACTTGCCGATAGGTCACAGAATTGGGTGCGGCGGTTCCAAAGTCCGGTTTTATTCAATTGTCCGGTCTCATACACTTTCTTGGTTCCGGGACAGACCATGTAAATGGTAGGATAGTAGGCTACCTGATAAAGACCCCGTACATTTGCATCGTCAGCGATCGGGTAGGGTGTTCCGCTCACCCAGTTGCCTTGGGTACCTCCCACACAACTTGGAAGCCCATACAAGCAATCAATGTTGGTGTTGGCATCCCCCTCGATGAAAATTACGAACGCCTCATCGGTCCCTCCTGGTCCATAGGCCTCCCAAATATCCCTCAGGGCGTGGGAGTTGTGGTAGTTCCAGCATGGACCACACCAAGTGGCCGAAAAATCGATGTAAACGGTCTTTCCTTGGTTTAAAAGGCTGTAAAGGTTGTGCGAGTTACCATCCAAGTCGGTAACCGTAAAATCTGGAGCAACCGTACCGGCAGGCAATTGGGCCTGTCCAATCGTCCATCCAAGTGCCCAAATAAAAATGAGTAATAGGCGTCTTTTCATACCAAAAAATGTGAAGAATTTGAAAAGTTGATAAAATTTGCGCGTAAATATAGAAGTATACCATGAATAATTCTACTAACACAATTAAAATTGCTGGGCTGTTTGGATTTCTAGCCGTAGCCATCGGTGCAATGGGTGCACACGCCATTAAGCCTTACCTGACCGACCTTCAGCGGCAGACCTATGAAACAGCCGTCCAGTTTCATTTTTACCATACCATCGCTTTATTGGTGACGGGGATTTGGATGCAGTCGAAGCCCCAACTTCCGGCATTGAAGTGGGCTGCTTGGTCATTTGCTATTGGAATCCTCTTTTTCTCCGGCTCTCTCTACTTGCTAGCTAGTAGAGAACTTCTTCGTTTTTCTGTCCTTTGGATGGGTCCCATTACGCCAGTTGGCGGGGTGTTCTTTATGCTCGGTTGGGCTTCACTGGTCTATGCCGCTTTTCAAGCTGCCAAGCATCCCTCCGCCTAAATAACTGCTCGCTTGTTTACCCACACACATCAGTAAATCCAGCGAACATAAACCGGGAAGGAAACCATGCCTTTCTTGAAAAACCTGCTGGTAGGGTCGGCAGATTCCCTGTTCTTGGGTTGCCAGCGCTTGGTAGCTAGAGCTCAGGGTAAGTTGGCCTTTCCAGCCGGTTCTCCGGTGAACCCACTCCCAAAGGTCCAAATTAAAATCAAATAGGTAACGGTGTTTTTTTTCGTACAAAAAACGCAGTTCGTCCTGAAAATGCTCAAAATAAGGGGCGCTTCCGTAAGCGGTCTGTACGGTCCGCCAGTGAACAAGACTCCAGTTTTCAGTCCAGGAAATACGAACATCCCGAATCGGTGTCCGCTGATGCTTTCCTTTCTCCAAAGGGATGCTCAAGCGCTGTATCCCATTAGGTCCGGCAATTAAGCACCGGTTTCGGAATCCTCCTTTCTGGTAGTGCTCACAAGCTTCTACTTCCAGTGTTGGCTCTGCCCAATAGCTGGCCAACTGCGAGATGGTTGGAAAATACGAGGTCGTCGTCCGCATCATAATACCTCCATGGCCTGCTCCAGGTCTTCCCAAAGCCATTCTGGTTCTTCTAATCCAATGTAAAATCGGCAAAAGGTCCAAGGAATAGTAGGATTTTCCCTGCCAGGAATATGATAAAAGCCAATTGTCGGAATAATCAATGATTCATGACCTCCCCAAGAGACGGCCATCAAAAAGCGCTTTAGCCGGTGAATAAAGGCTTCCATTTTTTCAGGAGAGTCGGTTTTGAATTGGACGGAAAACAAGCCTCCACAACCGCCCATCTGTTTTTGAGCCAATTCCAGCTGTTCAAATTGGTGGTGAAAGGGGTACCAGACACGTTCTACTTTCGGGTGGTCATCTAGTTTGTCCAAAATCCAGCGAGCACTGGCATCGCTGCGCTGCAAGCGCAAAGGCAAGGTGCGTAATCCTCTGATCACCAAGGCTGCATCGTGAGGGCTTAAAATGCCCCCAAGAGTCATCAACTCAGACTCAAATAGTTTTCGTACCATCTCCTTGCTTGCACATAACACACCTACTACAACATCGGAGTGGCCGTTTAAATATTTGGTTCCAGAGTGGAGCACAATATCGATTCCAAAAGTGGCGGGTTGCTGGTAAAGCGGGGAACTATAGGAGTTGTCAATCATAGTTACTACCCCTTTCGCTTTTGCCCAAGTTGCGCAAGCCGCAAGATCCTGGCACTCAAACGTCATGGTATTTGGACTTTCTAGATACAACACCTTCGTATTGGGTCGATAAGCCGCTTCTATGTTTCTCAAATCGGTGCCATCCACGAAGGTATGCTCCACTCCAAAACGAGCTAGAAATTTTCGAAGCAAGGCGGAGGTCCAAGAATAAGGTGCCTGCTGGCAAATAATATGGTCTCCTGTTTGCACGTTGCCAATCACTGCGGCAGCGATGGCTCCCGCTCCACTAGAGAAGACCAGGGCATCTTCAGTGCCCTCCAAAGCTGCAAGTTTCTTGCGCAATATTTCTACAGTGGGATTATTGCCTCGGCTGTATACATGCTGATTTAACTCGTCTGCAAAGGCAGTCCTAAATTGATGTAAATTAGGAAAAGCAAAGTTGCTGGATTGGATGATAGGGGGGGAAATTGCATTAAAATATTGCTCCCGATCCTCTCCCAAGTGGTTTAATATCTCGCTAATGTTCATTTTTCAATATTTGAACGCAAATGTATTCCAAGGTTCGGTATTTTTGTGCAAGGTTGTTACCTCAATTCTTTGGAAACAAAATCGCTCTATGCGATTTTCGCTCTTGTCGCCAATCTACTTTTGCCATATCAACTGCTATGAAATCTACTTTTTTTGCTGCGGGTCTCCTTTTTTCCTCTCTCCTGCTTTCTTGTGGGACAACCTCCTACCGCTCAACTCCCAATACGGTACCTAAAAGTCCAGCACCGGAAAAGCAGACAGAAACCAGTCGGCCAGAAGCGCCGGGTCAAGGGACGAATCCTCCCAATTCCCAGGGAGGCAACGAGAAGCCAGGTACAGTGACTAAACGTCCTGTGTACCGATTAGCAGTTGTCCTTCCGTTTTTGACAGATCAATCTGACCCAGCAGGGGGCAGTCCTTCCTCGAAAAGCGAGTTTGCTGCTCATTTCTATGGTGGTATGCAGCTGGCCTTTGAATCCATTAGTATCTTGGCTGCCGATTATCCCTCCCTTATGGTGGATATATTGGATTCCAAAGGAACAGAGGAAGGGTTTGATCAATTGTTCTCAAATCCGCGTCTGAGCCAGGCGGAAGTAATCATTGGCCCCACTAAGAACGCACAGATTAGTAAAATGGCAGAATGGGCCAAGACGAAACGGAAAATTGTCGTTTCTCCACAATCTCCTTCAAGTGGTTTGGTGGAGTATTTTCCTGGTTTTGTTCAGCTAAATCCTTCCTTGAAAACCCATTGCGCTCGTGTGGTGCAGTACCTTCGAAAAGAAAAATACTTTGGTTCCGATCAACTGGTTTTGGTGGGAAAAGAAAGAGAAGCGGACCGATTTGTTTATTTTCAGGAAATGAATAAAGCAATGTCAGGGGCCATATTGCAGGAGATTATCGTACCAGATAACAGCCCTAATTTTGAAAAAATTGATTTTGGGAAATATTGCCGACCAGGAAAAACCACTGCTTTCCTGATGCCTTCCTGGGCTGGGCAGGATTGGGTGGTGGCTTTCTTAAGCCGCCTGAAAAAAACAAAAGGTTCCAATTTAGTAGAAGTATATGGAATGCCTCAGTGGTTGGAATATGCTCAAATCGAAGCGGAGTTACTGAGGGAGTTGAACGTTCACTTGACTTCGGCCAGTTATATTGATCGGAAGGAGGCAAAGGAAGCAACCTTTGAAAGGGCATTTTACGATAAGTTTGGAACGTTGCCTGAGGAAGATGCCTTTAATGGCTGGGATACGGCGTTTTTTGTCGCATCGATGCTCCAGCAATACGGACTTAGTTTTCCGGAAAAAGCAAGCGCTGAGCCTGTCCTGGTTCCTACCTTCCGAGGCGGTATTTATTTAAGACGGAACCAAACAACAAGCGCCCCGGTGGAGACCGAGGCGCCTGCAAGTTATCATTACGCGGAGAATATTTTAGTCCATATTCTTCGGTTTGAGCAGTACGATTACATCAAAATTTAAAGTTAAAATCTTGTACAATCTGGCTGTTTCGCATTGAGTCAAGCGTAACCGCTCCCATTTTAAAGCCATTGTATTGGCGGTAATTCTTGGCAGTGAAAATGCCAAAACCCTCTGACATATTGGAGTAGGTCTGAAGAATTTCTGCACCTGTTAATCCGGCGTTGGCTTGTTCCGTTAAGTTGTACTCATAAATTTCTCTTCCGCCTCCCTCCACTGCGATCGAAATTTGACCGAAGTAACGTATCCGTCCGTCGTTGGAAAGGGCATTTGGATCCCTTGCTAAGAGGTGGTTTCGTAGAGCGGTGTAAAAATCGTTCCCTACCACGCGCTCTTGGGAGTTGTTGCCACCTACTCCATCAAATCGCTTATTGCTAACTGGCGTCCAATACAGGGTGTCAATATAGTCAAGCGTTCCGTTAGAGTTTAACACCCGGTAAGGAATCACCATATAGATATTGAAGTAAACTGCGTTTTCATCATGTGTCCAACGGAAGGTGGTCGTAAGTTTTCCCAAAAAATTCACAAACGGTGGAGTACCCGTGGTATTTGGAGCAATGAGATTGAAGGATTTTGGGATGATGGTCTCTGCGGTAATATCGGGTTTGCCATCTTGTCTTTTAATAATCAAGCGGTAGGTAGCCGTTTCACCAAGGCCGCCCGGCAAATCATCGTCTTTGATTTTATACAGCCAGTTGGGCGACTGGGCGAAGACACCGGAATCACGTACAAATCCTTCTTTGTTCCCATCCACTCGTTTTAACTGGTAAAGGGTAGGTGATCCTACTTTTTGGAGGTAAACGGCAATTGCATTTTCAGGATAGTATAGGGAGTCTGCGATCTGTGCAACAACCAGAGCGTTGGTTTTGGGATCTAAAAAAGCTTTTTCTACCCGGATATAGTGGGCAGTGTCGGTTGGAGATAAAATGGCGTACACTACTGGAATTTCTTTGTAAGGAGCTGTCAGCTCAAACTCGTTGGAGCAGGATTCGGCAAAGAGCACCACTAAAAAAGCAAAAACTGCCGTAAATCGTAGTTGTTTCATGTTACATTATTCTTGTGCGCCGCAAATATAATAAAAGCGCTGGCTTTTTTTCGATTGGAATTCGATTCTGCTAGGATTGTCGAAGATCCAGCACGTTTGCTACCACAGCGCTCGATCCATCTATGACCAATTATTCACTTTATCGTGTGGCATACAGTGGGCTTGATTTGTAAAACAAAGGTCGATAACACTATTTTTACTGTTCTGTTGCTCGAAAAAACGGTAAAAAAAAATTTATTTTGTAAATGATTGTGCAAGAGTTGAATACTTTATATATTGCAGCCCGAAACGATACAATAATCTTTTCTTTAATCCAACCACATCTGGTCCCGGTTCCTTTCACACACTTAAGCAGCACCGGTTTTTTTATGAAACAGTTCAACACCTCTATTTGCGTATACCCCGATATTCAAGATGGAGAACCAGTTTTTAGCGGTACCCGTATTCGTGTAGAAGTCTTTTTTGACTACATGCGTATTGGTGTAAGTCTAAATGAATTTTTAAGGGAATTTCCATCGGTTACGGTGGATCAGGCAATGGATGCCATGGAGCTGATGCGGGAACGTCCTTCCTTTGATTCTCTCCAACGATCTTGCGCCTAGGTGATCTTGTGATCTAAAAAAAGCCGCTCATTCGTATGATGGGCGGCTTTTCTTATTTAAGCTCTTCAGAATGAAGGGTGTCTCAGATCGTTCGGTTTAGTAATCTTTAAATTGAGTTGTAATAGGGAAGCAAATAGCAGGGATTTACCCAAAAAGACCTTTTACTCAAATGTAGTACTGTCAGGAGAAGCAGGGATAAGCTGGAGTTCAAAGGGTATTCCCCTTGTGGTGAATTCCAGCACTAGTAGGCTGTCCGACCAAGATTTTACCAGATACTTAATGGATTTCGACCCTCCTTGAATTAAGGTGTCCTTGTCGAGCTGAAAGCTAGCCTGCCAAGCTTCTTGTTGTTCATAAATGGGTAGGTTGGACTCGAAGGTGCCGTTAGGCGAAAAGTTAAAATACGTGCCGTCCAGGGTAAGAGCTGGTCTGTTGTTTCGTTTAGCTGCACTCACTTTCCAGCTGCCCGTAAAATCTTCCACACTGGGTTGAGGCGCTGGCTCGGTGCAGCTCGCAATAAGAAGCACTAGACTATAAAGGCAGTAAAAAGCCTTTTCTCTAATCTTCTCCAATTTTTGAGTAGCAAATGAGTGCTTTTCCATCTTTACTGGTATGAACGATCAGCTGTTTTTTTTACCGGAAGGTCCTCCTTAAAGTCTACATATCCAAATCCAAGGTAAGGGAACTCCCCAAAACCACCGTAATAAGCATACTCCATCACCGGTAGCGGAGCAGAGAGCTCAAAATCATAGGCGAAACCCCTGAGTTGGGTAAGTCCTTCAAAATTATGCTTTAAATGGATAAGTCTTGACTTGGCCGCCCCTAATAGCCTGAAGTGCATGGGATATGAAGGGTCCAACAACTTGAGACCAGCGAGGGATTTGTATTGGTTGGCCGCTTTGAATCGACGAATAAGATGGGTGAAAAAACTGATATCATAGAATTCAGTATCTGGAAGTATGAAAGGGTTTGTGATCGGAATTTCTTCTGTCAGTGTTACGGAAATCGGGGAGATTGCTTTGAACTGCATGGTTTCCTTAAACTGAGGTTTAGGAAGGATTTGCCAGTGCTTCACTTCAAAAAAAGCAGGCTTCCCTTCCAGCATTCCTAGCTGAAGGGGTGTCTGCCGAAAAATGGCAACCACCTGCTGTTCAAAACCGCTGGCAATATAGAAGGAAAGACCAATCTTCACTTGGTTGCCAAGAAGTTTAAACTCTTGACGCACCTGGTCCATTTCATACGGGAAAATTGCTAATGGACTGAAAGTGAACTGCTTGAAACCGTGAGTTGTGATATCATAACCCATGTCTGAAGCGTGCGCGATCAACTCACTGCCCGCTTTGGACAAGGCAGTAAAAATCCAGTTCGTAATTTCAGACTGGTAATTGATCGGGATAATTGTCCCCCTTTGACAAGTAAGGATAAATTGGATCCGCATGTGAGGGTATTGTGATTAAAAACAGATTAAATAATCCGTTCGATTGTTTGAATTGCATCAAAAACGCTCAAAGATAGAACCCTTTCCGTTATTTTCCAAAAAATCTCGTAAATTATAGATTTATAACCGTTCTTTCTAGAATAGAACCGTTGTAAATTTTCTGTTGGCGGTAGAATGGTTGGTGAAAACGACTAGGTATTTCTCCCTTTTTCACTCGCTTTAAGGGCTTACAATGCTAATTCAGTTGATGGATACGCTTAAGTAAGGAGAATGAAGTAGAAGCCGGGAGAAAGCCTTCTTTCGACTGCTTTCTCCCGGTAAATTAACCGAACTGGGATTGCCAAGCGAGAATTCCTCCCGTTAAGTTCCGAACGTTTGTGAAACCCATGCTTTCAAGAATCATTTTTGCCTGCATGCTCCGGGCTCCGGACCTGCAGTGCACAATAATTTCATTTTCTTTGTGTTCTAGGAGCTCAAAGGCCGTGTTCATGAGGGTACTTAGGGGCATGGACTTCGCTCCAAGGTTAAACTCCTCGTACTCCCAAGGTTCGCGGACATCGATAAAAATAAATGGATCTTCGTTTTCCAGTCGCTTTTTTACTTCGGATACTGTTGCGTCTTGCATGTGAAATGCGTGGTTAAAATGTAAATATGGTTGTGTTTATTGTTGGTGTCGGCTTGGCAAAGCATCATTGGCAGCGACTTGGAAGTTCCTGCGTCAAGTAAAGATCAATGGTCAAATCCTGCGCTCCGGGGGACTCTGGAAGGGGGAATTGTTTCCACACCCAAGCGCTACTCTCGTCGGTCACTGAGGCGTTTTTGACTAGATTTCCGATTGAAAAACCGCTGCTTAGCAAAATGAATTTGGCCTCTTTTAGGGATAAGCAAACCAGATCAGGCACCATTAAGTTGCTGTCCACTTTATCGGTGACAACAAAATCCAATACAGTGCCCATCTCGATTTTATATTGACTACCAAGCAGATGCGTGATGGTATCTCGTTTGTAAATAACCTCTAAAATGGTGTTTGGCTCTAAGCGATCGTCTGGAACCTTGGCTGAAATACGTGTTTTGATATTGAGGCGGTTACATTGCCTGCTGTAAATAGTGTAGTCATCGTTGCCCGCTAAGGGAGGCAAC
This sequence comes from Saprospirales bacterium, assembly GCA_947459365.1. Classification (GTDB taxonomy): domain Bacteria; phylum Bacteroidota; class Bacteroidia; order Chitinophagales; family Saprospiraceae; genus M3007. Next base: position 753 of record CANHDG010000095.1, on the reverse strand, counting down.
GGAACTAGGTCAGGATTGGATTTTACAACGGTCAAGTAAATGGTCCGGTCTTCTTTTACAGCACTTTTTGATTTCGGCTGTTGGCTGATAACCTCCCCGGGAGCTTTATCCTCAATAAAAACGGAGTCGGCAATCGCCAGTCGAAAAGGACGCGCTTTAGGGGACCGAATCGCTTCCTTGTAGGTCATTCCTACAAAATTAGGAACCTCTGCTTGCTCACCGTGTTGCGTGAAACACTGCAGCCACCAAGTGGTTATTAGCAAAAAGGTTCCCAGAAAAGTGAGCATCCCCAGGCAGTTTTTAACGACCATGGGCGCGGTTAGAAAGCAATAAACTTCCATCCCGATTCGACGGAGTGTTTGTCCTATTCGATTCATTCTGCAAAAGTAGCTGGAATTGCTGTTTTTCTCACAGTTTAGCCTTTCCTTTGCGTGAATTTAGGAAAATAAAATTGAGTATGTACGAAAATCCCCGTTTGCTGCTAGATTCCTCCTCCGCCTTGACCTCAGGGGCTATCACCTGGAGAAGCCCAAGTAATATTGCAATTGTTAAATATTGGGGTAAACATGGGCTACAGTTGCCTAAAAACCCATCGATCAGTTTTACCCTGTCTGCCTCCTTCACTGACATGCGTTTGGAGTACCAGTTGCGCGACTCTGCCGAACAGGGAATTCAGCTGGAGTTTCTTTTTCATCAGGAGCCAAATGAGGCTTTTCGCTTGAAAATAAAACAGTTTTTAGAGAAATTACTACC
>CANHDG010000094.1 GCA_947459365.1 Saprospirales bacterium | reverse complement strand
CTTACCTACATCTCGCAGGAAGTCCAGTACATTCATTTTTTGATAAAAGTCATAGTTGTTGACCATCAAAGCTCGATTGGAACGGCTCTCAGAGAAATCGAGTAGCTGCTTGAATTGTTCCATCTGCCTTGCGGTGTTGCGATCCAGCTCCTCGGTGCTCTTTAGGTCGCGTTCCTTGTCCTTTCCGGAAGGGTCGCCGATTCTACCAGTAGCCCCTCCTAGCAAGACCACGGGTTGGTGCCCCGCTCGCTGCAGGAAGGTCAGCAACATAATTTGGACGTAATTACCAATGGTGAGCGAGGGAGCGGTGGGATCAAAACCAATATATCCGCGGACCGGACCTTGCTCCAAATGCGCCTCAATGCCGGGCGTAAAGTCCTGAATCAGGCCTCTCCATCTCAATTCTTCTATAAAATTTGTCACAATAAGCGAAAGTGGTTGTATCGATACTATAAAAAACTGCGAAAGGCAAAGGTACTGTTATTTTCCAGTTTACGTTTCTGACAAAATGGTTATATTTGCGACAAAATGTCATACCGGTCTGAACTATTCCCCCTGGTTTCCGGTTTTGTTGAATTAAATAACTAGATAGAATGGCTTCAATGAATCAACAGCTTCAGTCCATAAAGGCCCGATTTGGGATTATTGGGGCTTCCCCGCTATTGGATGCAGCTTTGGAAACGGCGTTGCGGGTGGCGCCAACGGATTTGACGGTGTTGATTACAGGGGAGAGTGGCGTCGGTAAAGAGGCTTTCTCGAAAGTCATCCACAGCGTATCTCCCCGAAAGCACAACGACTTCATCGCGATTAACTGTGGCGCTATTCCAGAGGGAACCATTAATTCTGAACTTTTTGGGCATGAGAAGGGCGCATTCACGGGGGCGATAGGGGAGCGAAAAGGATATTTTGAAACGGTGAATGGAGGAACCATTTTTCTCGATGAAATTGGTGAGCTGCCATTGGATACCCAAGCTTTCCTATTGCGTCTGCTAGAGAATGGAGAGTTTTTAAAAGTGGGTTCGTCTAAAGTTGAGAAAACCGATGTTCGGGTAATTGCGGCCACGAATGTCAACTTGGAAGAGCGGGTTCGGAACGGTAAATTTAGGGAGGACTTGTATTACCGGCTCAATACCGTACCCATTCGGGTGCCTGCCCTGCACCAACGCCGGGGAGATATTCCTTTATTGTTCCGAAAATTCGCTTACGATTTTGCCGAAAAATACCGGATGGATGCCGTTCGGCTCGACAAACAAGCCGAGGGCGTACTGGAAGCGTATCGCTGGCCGGGTAATATCCGGGAGCTGAAGAACGTGGCGGAGCAACTGTCCGTCTTGTCTGAAAACCGAGAATTGGATGCTGCTGCACTGATCCAGTTGATGCCGCAACTCTTGCAACGGGATTTGCCAATGGCCACCACCGGCCCCAATGCCTTTAAAGTGGATGATTTCCAGGAAAGAGATATTCTGTACAAGGTCTTATTTGATCTGAAAAGTGACTTAAACGACTTAAAAGCACTGATTTTTGAGCTTGTTTCGAGCAATAACTTGCACATGCCTGACTTGAGCCGGCTCCGGTCTTTGCCCTCTGGTCCTTTTGAGAACAATGGCAACGGTTACGTGACTGAATACAATACCGGCCCTTACCCGGCGTATGCCCCCAACGAAGGGCCTAAAGTGCAGCCCATTGTCCTGGACCCTAAACGCCCGGTAACTACCGATACTTATACGATAGGAGATGGTGAAATTGTAGAAGGCCCCATTACCTTGAGTGAAATTGAAAAGGAAGCGATCAAGCGCGCGCTAAAAAAATACAAGGGCAAACGAAAGGAGGTTGCTGAAGAACTGAAAATTTCTGAGCGCACCCTTTACCGCAAGATCAACGAGTATAACCTGCAATCAATAAGTTAATCTTTTTTAAATCTGACTTAAAAAAGAAGCGTGCATCCGACCTTTGCCCGACGGAGCGTTTTGTTCCTGGAGATGCACTTACCAAATAGTTTATTTCGCTATGACAATTAAACATCTGTTGTTCGCGGTGCTTGGCACCTTCTCTCTTCTGCACGGATTTGCTCAAAAAGGCTATGAGATTAAGGTTAAGCTGGAAAATTATCCACCCCAAGAGCTGATTTTGGGATTTCATTACGGCGATAAACAATATGTAAAGGACACCGCCCAGGTAGCCCCTGACGGGTATTTTACCTTTCGTGCCGATACACTTTTCAAGCCCGGTGTTTATTTGTTGGTCCTGAAGCCAGACAACAAGCCGGTAGAATTTATGCTGCCGGCAGACGATCAGGTGTTTACCCTAACTACAGATGCGCTGGATCCTGTAGCGAAAATGAAGGTAAAAGGTTCAGACGACAACACTGCCTTTTTTAACTACTTGAAGTACCTGGGTGAGCAACGAATCCTCGCCGATACTATCAGGGCACAAATGGGCCGAACCAAATCCAAGAGTGACTCCCTCTCCTTGCAGGGGCAGCTCACTGGACTGGATGAAAAAGTGAAAAAAGCCCAGTTGGACTACATCTCCAAAAATGCAACTACCGTTGGAGCGAAGGTTGTAAAAGGATCTATCGAGCCGGAAATACCCAGTTTTGCAGGCACCACCGATGAGAAGGAGCTGCAGCGCAAGCGTTATTTCTGGTACCGCGAGCATTTTTTTGATAACCTGAACTTATCGGACCCAGTGTACTTGAGAAGTCCACTGTTGCATCCTAAGATTGATCAGTTTATGACGAAAATAGTGCCGCAGCACCCCGATTCTGTCAATGCATTTTTGGACACCTTGTATAAAAAAATGGAAGGTAGCCCGGAGACGCATCGTTTTTACGTGACGCACTTCTTGAATTTTTATGCCAAATCTCAATTGGTTGGTTTTGATGCCTGTTATGTACACGTCGGGAAAAATTATTTTTGTAGGGCGACCTGGCCTGGAAAGGACAACCTTGAAAAAGTTTGTGACAATGTCCGCCGCTTGGAGCCAATTTTGATTGGGAAAACAGCTCCAAACATTGTAGTTAAGGATAAAAACAATGCCAACCACGCACTTTACGACGTTGATGCTGATTACACGGTCTTGTTTTTTTGGGCCCCTGATTGCGGGCACTGTAAAAAAGCCGCTCCTTTTTTAGTGGATTTTGCAAAAAAATACAAGGATAAAGGGGTAAAAGTCTTCAATGTGTGTACTGCTGTTGGTGATAAAGGCGGGGAATGCTGGAAGGGGGTAGAAGAAAAGGGCTTTGATGATACGCTTTTCTTTAATTACTATGACCCTTACCTCCAGAGTCGCTACAAAACCTTGTATGATGTACAGACTACTCCACAAATTTTTATCCTGGATAGAAAGCACGAGATCCTGATGAAACGAATTGGCGCGGAGCAACTGGACAAGGTTATGGAGCAGACCATGGAAATTGAGGCCAATAAAAAGAAAGAAAAAAAGTAATTCAGTAACATTTTTAAACTTTAGTATCCAAAAATACAAAGATTATCTACCTTTGCGTGCCTTTTTATAAGGCGAAGGCTGGGCAGCGCGTTCCAGTTGGTTTCAAAGGCAAATCATAGTTGTAAACAGTTTTAAAAAATGGCAAAACGCAAAGTCGAACAGGAAGAAACAGTATTAGTTCAACCCGTTAATGAGCCAACGGCTTCTTTTTGGGATGTATATCAAAAGCAAATTTTATACGGTGTTGGAGCTGTATTAGCAATAGTGATCGTTTATTTTGGTTACAAGAAAGTATTAATCGAGCCCAAGCAGGCGGAAGCTGTGAGCGCAATGTGGCGGGCAGAAATGATGTTTGAGCGCGACTCTTTCCAACTAGCTTTGGAAAATCCAGGTTTGGATGCTGAAGGCTTTTTGGCTATCATTGACAACTACAGCGGAACTCCAGCTGCTAATATTGCCAATTATTACGCTGGGGTGTGCTACCTCCGCATGGGCAATTTTGACAGTGCTATCCAGCATTTGGAAGATTTTGATGCAGAAGGAGATTTGCTTCCTTCCATGAAAGCAGGCGTACTGGGTGACTGCTACGCTGAAAAAGGAGACTTTGCTAAGGCGATTGATTTGTACGAAGATGCCAGCAATGCCGGCAATAATGAGGTGCTTCAATCCATCTACCTCAAGCGTTTTGCAATGTTGAGCGAGAAGCAAGGTAACAAAGAAGCAGCGGCAGCTGCTTACGAACGCCTTCGTCGGGACTACCCAAATCAAATGTCTCAAGATTGGCGTGAAATTGAAAAATACATCTACCGCGCTGGTGGTGGACAGTAATAAATGCTCCTGAGAGTATGGGAAGTGACTGGCCTTGGCCGCGTTGCTTCCCATTCTTTCGTTATATGACCATTGGAAACAGGCATTTGCCCATCTCACAATGATTGTACCCCTGTGTTACATGACTAAATACATCCTCCGGATTTCGGTATTCGCCTTCGTGCTGCTCCTTGTTTCTTGTAAGAGCGAGTACGAAAAAGTGCGGGTCAGCAGTAACCCCGAACTGATTCTCAAGAAGGCTTCAGAGTACTATGAAGATAAGCAATACCAGCGGGCACAAACCTTGTTTGAATTGGTATTAAGCAACCTGCGAGGTCGCCCGGATGCAGAACGTGTTAATTTCCAATACGCCTACACGCATTACTATCTAAAGCAATACCTGTTGGCCGCGTACTACTTTAAAACGTTCTCCAACACGTATACCAACTCTGAGTTTCGAGAAGAGGCGGCTTACATGAGTGCTTACAGCAACTACTTGCAGTCCCCCACCTATCGTTTGGATCAAACTCCTTCCTTCTCTGCAATCGATGAGTTTCAGCTGTTCGTCAACCTTTTTCCAAATAGTAGCCGGGTGGAAGAATGTAACCGGTTAATTGATGAGCTTCGTCGAAAACTGGAAGAGAAGGCATTTGCAGAAGGTGAACTTTACTTTAACCTTCGGCAATACCAGTCTGCCGTGATCACTTTTGATAACCTTCTGAAGGATTATCCAGAATCTCCGGATGTAGAACGGGTCCGATTCCTGATCGCAAAATCGAATTACCTTTTGAGCCGCAACTCGGTACTAGAAAAGCGTTTGGAGCGTTATCAAGAATCCGTGAAGCGAGGCAAAGAGTTTTTACTTAAATACAACTCCGGTAAATACGCCAAAGAGGTCCGTAAAATTATTGAAGACTCCGAAGTGGCGATTGCCAAATTGAAAGCATCCAACTAATTTACCTTTTCAGCATACACAACTCAACGTTATGAGCGATATCAAAACAAAAGCACAAGGATTGGACCCGAATATTCAACCCCGCGACATGGGTGAATTTATGGGAAAAACTGGAAATGTGTACGAAAGTATCACGGTGGTGTCCAAGCGTGCTCGCCAAATATCCAGTGACTTGAAATGGGAAATCCAGCGTAAACTGGAGGAATTCGCCGTTTCTTCTGATACAATTGAAGAGATTCAAGAAAATAAGGAGCAAATCGAGATTTCGAAGTTCTACGAGCGCCTCCCTAACACTGCCATCATCGCTACCAATGAGTTTCTGAACGATGAAATTCAGTGGCGCTATGTGGAAGAAGATAAGGGATAATGCGTATCCTACTCGGTATCAGCGGTTCCATTGCAGCCTATAAAACTGCCCATCTTACCCGTCTATGGGTGAAGGAATCGGCAGAAGTAAAGGTGTTAATGACACCCGCTGCTACCGGGTTTATTTCCCCTTTGACCCTTTCTACCTTATCCAAACATCCGGTAATCTCCGATGTCCAATCTGAAACAGGCTGGAACAACCACGTCGAGTTGGGGCTCTGGGCAGATGCCCTCGTAATTGCCCCAGCTACGGCCAATACCTTGGCCAAATTAGCCAATGGTATTTGTGATAATATCTTGTCTGCCGTTTACCTTTCTGCCCGTTGTCAGGTGTTTGTTGCTCCTGCCATGGACCTAGATATGTGGAGGCATCCTTCCACCCAACATAATGTACAGCGCTTACAACAATTTGGTGTGCACGTGATTCCTGTAGGGGTTGGAGAGTTGGCCAGTGGATTGGTGGGGGAGGGGCGAATGGCCGAGCCCGAAGAAATTGTGGAATTTGTTCGTCAATGGCTTGTAACTTCTTCTGCTCCGCTTCTTTTGGCCGGTAAAAAAGCCCTAGTGACTGCGGGACCTACCCAAGAGCCCATTGATCCAGTTCGCTTTATTGGAAATAACTCCAGTGGAAAAATGGGAGTTGCCCTTGCAGAAGAGCTTGCCAAACAAGGCGCTCAGGTCACCCTTGTGTTAGGACCTTCTGCTCTTGAACCCTCGAAAGCCCTGCAGACGGTTCGCGTTCAAACCGCAGCAGAAATGTACGAAGCGTGTCAAGCCGTTTTTGAACAAATGGATATCGCCGTTTTTGCAGCCGCAGTTGCTGATTACCGTCCCAAAAACGTTTCCTCTCAAAAGATAAAAAAAACAGGTGCGGATATGCAAGTTGACCTGGTTCCCAATGTGGATATTGCCGCTACACTAGGGCAACAAAAAAAGGCACATCAGCTCATGGTTGGCTTTGCTCTGGAGACCAACGAAGAGGAATCCAATGCACTCGGTAAACTGCATCGAAAAGGATTTGACTTTATCGTGTTAAATTCTACCCGCGACGAAAAGGCCACTTTTGGCTTCGATACCAACAAAATAACCATCTTAGACCCAAACGGTCTTAAAAAAGCGTACCCATTAAAATCAAAACAAGAAGTCGCTGCTGATATTGTACAAGAAATTTGTAGCCGGTCGGCCAACCGTTGAGTCTGTTTAGGCGTCGTATATCTACTTAGTTCAATTAAAAGAATATGTTGATTCGCAGTTTTGTTACTTCCCTTTTTTCTCTTTTTCTGATTGGACAATCCCTGGCGCAGGGTGAGTTGAACGCTACAGTGCGGATTAATGCACCCCAGCTTCAACGAACGGATCGGAAAGTGATTGAGCAACTGGAAATTGCCCTCCGGGATTTTCTAAACAACACCAAGTGGACAAATGATGGCTATCTTCCGGATGAACGGATTAAATGCACCTTCATCATGACCATCGAGTCGGAAGGAGACAACAACGCCTTCACCGCTAATCTCGCGGTACAGTCTACCCGCCCGGTCTTCAATAGTGGTTATGAAACAACTTTGCTCGCCACCCAAGACAAGGATGTTTCTTTCGTGTATGAACAAAATCAGCCAATTCAGTTTGTCGCCGATAACGCTGAAAACCAGAACCTTCCCTCGGTTTTTGCATTTTATGTCTATATTATCCTTGGCTTGGACTATGATAGTTACAGCCAGTATGGAGGTGAAAATTACCTTCAGACGGCCCAGCAGATGATTGTGAACATACAGAATTCTTCGAATAATAAATCTCCGGGTTGGAGGCAGGCTGGTGGAGATAAAAATCGAAGCCGTTACTGGCTGATTGAAAACCTGGTCAGCCCAAGAATGCGCAACTTCCGAAATGCGATTTACACCTACCATCGTATGGGCCTTGATCAGTTTTCCAGCAATCAAGAAGAAGCTCGCGCCTCTATATTAAATGCCCTAGAAGACATCGATCGGGCAGGGGTTGCTTACCTCAATTCCATGGTTGTTCAGCTTTTTAGTCAGGCAAAACGAGAGGAAATTGTGGAGATGATGAAAAATGCTACCATCCAACAACGGCAACGCGTGTATCAGATCATGATCAAAGCTGATCCCGCAAATGCGCAGCGTTACAAGGATATGGGGGTTTAGTAAAATCGGGTCCATTTTTCCTAAAAAGGATAGTCAGCCCTGCGCTTACTATCCTTTTTCATTAAACGAAAAGAAATTTTTCTTGTTTGATAGGAATACTATCATCAATTACCTTGATCCTATGCTTCGTTTTCTGCTTGTTCTAGTTCTTCCAATCCTTCCGGGTATTTTATTGGCACAAATAGATACTTCCGGCTTTAATCCGTTGGAGGAGGTGGTCATTACCGGTACTAAAACACCCAAGCGGAAAACCGATAGCCCGGTAATCGTAAATGTGTTAAACAGTAAGACACTGACCAATTTACAGGCCTGTAATTTGTCGGAGGGACTTAAGTTTCAACCTGGATTACGGGTTGAAACAGATTGTCAAACGTGTAATTATACGCAATTGCGCATGAATGGGCTTCAAGGTGGTTATTCTCAGATTTTGGTGAATGGGCGTCCAATTTTTAGTCCAATGATGTCCATGTACGGTCTGGAGCAAATGCCAATCAACATGATTGACCGGATTGAGGTGGTCCGAGGAGGGGGGTCTTCTCTGTATGGTAGCAGTGCGATTGGGGGTACGGTCAATGTTCTGACCAAACTACCGCAGTCCAACAGCATGGAATTAAATACCAGTTATCACTTGATTGGCGGCGAAGCGGATGATTATCAAGTAAGCGCCAATGCGGTCGGGGTTAATTCGGCAAAAACAGCAGGTGTTTCCTTTTTCTTCAATAAGCGAGACCGAACGTTTTTCGACGCAAATGGGGATTTATACTCTGAGCTTCCTCAAATCAACAGTCGTTCGATGGGCCTTCATGCCTATTTCAAGCCCAGCGCCCGCCAAAAGCTGGAACTTAGTTGGAGCAGTTTGTACGAGTACCGAATCGGAGGGGAAATGAGGGAAGGCCCCGCCCACCTCAGCGGCCAATCGGAGGAGCGGACGCATGCAATCGGGATGGGAAGCCTTGACTACCAATTTAACTTTAACCAGGAACGCTCCTCGCTGATTGTTTATGCTGCGGCACAGCAGACTGACCGTTCACATTATACTGGGGTGTTTCCGGACAGTTTGCCCGAGATTCAGGCGCATCTAAGCAACCCACCGTATGGAACTGCGGTCGGTGCAACGTTGCATGCCGGGGCGCAGCTCAACCACCGATTGAGTGCTCCCTCCAAGCAACGCAGTGTGGTCACTTTGGGGCTGGATTACTTGTCAGAACGAGTCGATGATCAGATTCCAGCCTATCAATACCGCGTTCAGCAAGCTACTAGGAATGCTGCGGTATTTGTTCAGCACGATTGGGACCTCAGCAGCCGGCTCAATTTATTGTCCGGTATACGATTGGACCAGCACAACTTTCTGGACCGGTTGATTGCTAATCCACGAGCGGCGCTTTTGTATAAATCGGGTAAAAATCTTCAGTTTAGGTTAAATTATGGGACTGGATTCAGGGCGCCGCAGGCATTTGATACAGATTTACACTTGGCATTTGCGGCAGGCGGAGTATCGAGGGTGCGACTTGCATCCGATTTAGGTGCGGAGCGTGCCCATAGTTGGAGTGGATCTGTTAATTATGATCGGTATGAGGATAAATGGGCATTGGGTTATACGCTGGAGGGGTTTAGGACCCGTCTTGTGGATGTTTTTGTGCTGGAAAGCTTAGGTGAAGATGCTTTTGGGATCCTCTTTGAGAAGCGCAACGACCAAGCAGCCTTGGTTCAAGGCATGACGGTAGAGGGTAGGTTGAATTACAATCGGAAAATACAAGTGGAAGGAGGGTTCACGTATCAAAAAAGTGAGTACGAAGCCTCAGTTGCATACATTGAGAACCTGGAGCCGATCCGCCCCTTTTTAAGAACCCCGAATGCGTATGGATTTGCGAACATCAATATTGGACCCATTCGATCGTTTCGGGCAAATGTAAACTATGTCTTTACCGGGCCGATGTTGTTGGCGCATTTTGCAGGAGCTGGTCAGATTCCATCCGATCGCTATGTTTGGAGTCGATCATTTTCCGAACTGAATACCCGAATTTCCTACACGTTAAGTCCTGCCAAGTTAGGAGTGGATTTGGAGGTCTACTTAGGTGTTAAAAACCTACTAAATGCCTACCAGTCTGACTTTGATTTAGGGAAAAACCGAGACAGCAATTACATTTATGGTCCTGCGATGCCTCGAACCTATTTTGTTGGTCTTCGGCTGAATACGGGTACTTAAGCCCGGTATTAGTTAAGGAAAGGGCCACTTGAAACCGCTTCAAGTGGCCCCTTTCAGTTTAGATCGCCCACTTCAAGTAGAGCGCACCCCAGGTAAAACCTCCTCCGAAAGCGGTGAGGACCAGGTTATCTCCTTTTTTGAGTTGGTTCTCGTAGTCCCAGAGGCACAGAGGAAGGGTGCCGGCGGTGGTATTTCCGAATTTTTGAATATTGACCATTACTCGTTCCATCGGGAAGTTCAAGTGTTCGGCCACAGAGGTAATAATGCGCATATTTGCTTGGTGGGGAACCATCCATTGCACATCGTCGGTGGTCATTTTATTTCTGCGAAGGAGTTCTTCGGTGGTGCTTGTCATTCCTTTTACCGCGTGTACAAACACGCGTTTACCGTCTTGATAAACGAAATGCTCGCGGTTGTCGACGGTTTCATGGCTCGCTGGTTGGAGGGAGCCTCCTGCTTTCATGTGGAGCAGGTGACGACCGCCTCCATCCGCTCGAAGTACAAAATCAATCACTCCGGTACCATCTTTTTTAGGTTCCAGAAGGACGGCCCCTGCACCATCACCAAAGATCACGCAGGTATTTCGATCCGTGTAGTCGATGATGCTGGACATCATATCAGCGCCTACTACTACCACTTTTTTGTAGGTTTCGTTTTGGATGAACTGGGCGCCGGTAGCGAGGGCAAACAAGAAGCCAGAGCAGGCTGCATTGATATCATATCCCCAGGCATTTTTGGCGCCTACTTTATCGCAAACGGTATTTGCGGTATCTGGGAAAACCATATCTGCGGTGACGGTGGCGACGATCAGCAGGTCTATTTCGCCTGGCTTGGTTCCTGTTTTTTCGAGCAGTCCTTTAACGGCCTCTGCGCACATATCGCTGGTAGCCCAACCTTCTGTTTTCAGGATTCGGCGTTCACGGATGCCGGTACGGCTGGTGATCCACTCGTCATTGGTATCTACCAGTTTTTCTAGGTCGAAGTTGGTTAGTTTTGTTTCTGGAACCCAGCCGTTTACGCCGGTAATCGCAGCATGAATTTTTCCCATAATAAAATGAAAAGACAGCTAGTCAAGCTGTACGAGGTAGTTAATGTATTGAATAAAAGGGTTTGTTAGGCTAGACCAAATATTTTTGCATATTTCAGCATTTCGCCGGGGTTGCTGATCTTTAGCTTACCCGTCATCATGGCCATCATCGGATTGAGATCGCCGCTTAGGAGTTTGTTGAAAGCTTCTTCCGTAGTCTTAACCGTGCAGCTTGGGGTCCCTTGGAGCCCATCTACTACCTCTAGTTTGCCATCGTTTAGTTGGACGGTGAACATGCCAGCTGCTTCAAAGTCAAAATGAAAGCAGGCATTTTGGCCCTCTAGAACCTCTGGATTGACTTTTCCAGGAAGCGCATGTAAAAAATCGTGAATATTTATTGACATAGTATGTGTTGAATTCGAATATGTAACTTGCCGCTCTGGGG
>CANHDG010000093.1 GCA_947459365.1 Saprospirales bacterium | reverse complement strand
GCGGTTCCGGTGGTGCTTGCCGCCCACAGATCAGTCCGGATGGCAATTGGCTGGCTTTTGTTCGTAGGGTTGATACCAAATCAGTCTTGTATATCCGGGAGGTAGCCACTGGGAAAGAATACCCAATTTACGATGGATTAGATAAGGATCAGCAGGAAGCCTGGACCGTTTTTGGGGTGTATCCTGGTTTTGCCTGGATGCCTCGCAAAAATAACCATCAAATCGACTGGCAAATTGTGATTTGGGCGGGTGGCAAACTCAAAAAAATTAGTTTCAACACCCTTTATATTCATAATCGTAAAGAGTACAGTGCTTTTTACGGAGTAGAGGAAATCCCGTTCTCTTGCAAGGTAGAAACCAAGCTAGCAACTACCTTGCGTCAGCAGCACCAGGTGTACGAACCTACGTTCACCGCTAAAGCTATTCGACAGGCAGTCACCAGCCCCGACGGAAAACTGCTCGTATTTAATGCAGCTGGCTATTTGTATAAAAAAGTACTTCCTGACGGAAAGCCAGAACGCCTTGTTCAATCCTCGTACAAGAAAATCAACTATATCGGCGCAGAAGTGACAGAAGCAGAAATGCTCGAATTTGATCCTTGCTTTTCCCCGGATGGAACAGAAATCGCTTATGTGACCTGGAACGATATTTGGGGAGGCGCTCTTTGGAAAATAAACCTACTTACCAATGAAAAAGTGCAAATCCGCCCTGGTGGAATCCTCCGGATGCCACAGTTTTCACCAGACGGGACCAAACTGGTATATGTCTCTCAATCGGGGGACGATCAAACGGGTCCCTCTGTTCTGGGGCTTCCAGGTGTTTACCTGCATGACCTCTCCATCACCGGGAATGATGGTCTGTATGGAGAAGATACCTTTATCGCCGATTACGGAGATAATCCGATATTTAGCCCAGATGGTAAACGAATTTTGGTCAATACAGGAGGCGCTTTGTTTGGTGACCTCAACAAATCCCTGGTATCCTACGACCTAAATGGGCAGGACCGAAAGGTGTTGTTTAATGGTAAATATACGACCAACTGGACACCTTCTCCAGATGGAAAATGGCTGGCCTTCACCGAATTGTTTAAAACCTACATCTGTGAACTGCCGAATCACGGGCAAACAATTGATCTAAGTGCTGATTCCAAATCAGTTCCTATAGCTCAGGTATCCAGGGATGCCGGTTACAACCTGCAATGGAGCCGCAACAGCAAACAGCTACATTACACCCTCGGTGATGAGTACTATACGATTGACTTAAACAGCCGGTTTCCCTTTTTACCCGGAGCTCCGGATTCCCTACTTCCGTTGCCCACCAGCGGCCTGAAAATTGGATTGGAGCTTGCATACGATACACCAGATGGAACGCTTGTTTTCAGCAATGCTCGGCTGATTACCTGCGAGGGCGATCAGGTAATTGAAAATGGAACCCTTGAAGTCCAACGCAATCGCATCACCTTCGTAGGAACCAACGCAGCTTACAAAAAGAAGGGTGGGGCACCTGCTGGGGCAAAAGTGATGGATTGTAAGGGTAAATCCATTATGCCTGGCATGATTGATGTACACAGCCATTCCGGCAACTTCCGGAATGGGCTTAATCCTCAAAAACAGTGGGAATATTATGCCAACCTCGCGTACGGGGTGACCACGATGCACGATCCTTCCGTCAACAGCGAAATGGCTTTTTCCAATGCAGAAATGCTGAAATCAGGAGCTATGGTGGGTCCTCGCTTATTCAGCACCGGAACCATTTTGTATGGTGCGGATGGGGACTTCAAAGCTCCTATCAATAGCCTGGAAGATGCGAGAAGCGCGCTGCGGCGAACCAAAGCTTGGGGAGCCATTTCTGTCAAAAGCTATAACCAACCTCGTCGGGAGCAACGCCAACAAGTTATGACGGCGGCAAAAGAACTGGGCATGCTGGTTGTTCCGGAAGGAGGATCTTTTTTCTACCACAACCTAACCCAAGTGGCGGATGGCCATACTGGGGTAGAGCACAACCTGCCAATTGCCACCCTGTATGAGGATGTGGTTCAGTTTTGGAAACGAACTAAAGCACATAATACTCCAACCTTGATTGTAAGTTATGGAAGTGTAACGGGTGAGTATTATTGGTACCAGAAGGAGGATGTCTGGAAAAAACAACCGCTGCGCTCCTTTACTCCCGGTCATATCTTGGATCAACGTGCCCGCCACCGGACCATCATTCCGGAGGAGGAGTACGAAAATGGGCATATTCTGATTAGTAAAAGTCTTAAAAAACTTCAGGATAACGGGGTGAACATCAACATGGGTTCTCACGGTCAAATTCAAGGTATCGGAGCACACTGGGAGGTCTGGATGTTGCAACAAGGTGGTATGTCCAATTTGCAGGCCTTGCGCTGCGCCACAATCAATGGGGCTGCCTACCTTGGTATGGACGAAGAAATTGGCTCCCTAAAGGTTGGAAAACTCGCTGATTTGGTCATCTTGGATGCGAATCCAGTGAGTAACATACGGAATACAGAAAAAATCCACCAAGTGATGGTTAACGGCCGGCTGTACGATGCTGCTACCTTGCACGAGGTTGGTAATTACGATAAAAAGAGAAGAGGTTTTTGGTTTGAAGTGCCCGGCTTTTTTGGTGGCACCAGCGGTATGAACCATACCTGCCAACAAATGCGCTGTGTTTGTGGGCACTAATTAGGTCATCTTATTTCCATCGTGGAGTAGTAGGGCGTGCTTTTTATCGTCTGCCTTACTACTCCCTTGTTAAACTTCTTTTTTACAAAAAAAATGCCCACCCAGAATTTCTGAGCGGGCATTTTTTATACAATTTAACTAGTTTTACATATACGCTTCCATCGGTAGGCAAGTGCAAACCAGGTTGCGATCTCCGTAGGCTTGGTCGATCCGGCCCACGGTTGCCCAGAATTTATAGCCCTGATGAAGGTAAGTCAACGGCCAGGCTGCCTTTGACCGCGAGTATGGGCGGTGCCATTCATCTGCAGAGATGACGGCCATGGTATGAGGTGCGTTGTGCAGCACATTGTTCTCGGTTGGATAAACCCCGGAAGCGATTTCATCGATTTCCTTCCGGATCTCCAGAAGGGCGTCGCAAAAGCGATCCAACTCCGCTTTGCTCTCGCTTTCTGTTGGCTCAATCATAATGGTACCTGCCACTGGGAAGGAGAGGGTAGGAGCGTGAAAGCCGTAGTCAATTAGTCGCTTGGCGACGTCCTCCGCACTCACCAACGCTTTAAACGGACGAAGGTCAATGATGAGCTCGTGTGCCGTGCGGCCATTTTCACCCGTGTAAAGAACTTGATAATGCTGTTCTAATCGGGCTTTGATGTAATTGGCGTTCAGAATCGCTACTTTCGTTGATTCGGTCAGGCCTTTTGAACCAAGCATCCGGATATAGCCATAAGAAATCAATAAAATGCTGGCGCTGCCCCAAGGAGCAGCACTTACCGCGCTGGTGCCATCTGGATTTCCCATATCCACCAGGACGTGTTTGGGCAAATAGGGAGCCAAACTATCATTGCAGCAGATAGGGCCCATACCAGGGCCACCACCACCATGAGGAATTGCAAAGGTTTTGTGCAGGTTTAGGTGACATACATCCGCTCCAATATTGGCTGGGCTGGTAAGCCCAACTTGCGCGTTCATATTCGCTCCATCCATGTAAACCTTTCCGCCATGTTGGTGGATTAGATCGCAAATATCTTTAATGGCCGTTTCGAATACCCCGTGGGTAGATGGATAGGTTACCATCAAGCAGGACAAATTATTGGAATGTTGTTCTGCTTTTGCTTTTAAGTCGGCAAGATCAATGTTACCCCGTTCGTCACAAGCTACTACCACCACTTCCATACCGGCCATAACGGCACTAGCGGGGTTGGTTCCATGTGCAGAGGAAGGGATTAGGGCTACATTCCGATGGTGGTCGCCGCGGTGCTGGTGGTATGCGCGAATGATCATCAAGCCTGCATATTCGCCTTGTGCACCCGAGTTGGGTTGTAAGGAACAGGCGGTGAAACCGGTTACCTCGCAAAGGTAAACTTCCAGTTCCTTAATGATTTGAGAATAGCCCTCTACCTGGTTGAGGGGCGCGAAGGGATGAATATTGGAAAACGCCTCCCAGGAAACTGGTATCATTTCGGTGGCAGCGTTGAGCTTCATCGTGCAGGATCCCAAGGAAATCATGGAGTGCATTAACGATAAATCCTTGTTTTCCAGGCGCTTAATGTAGCGCATCATTTCGCTTTCGGTATGGTAACTGTTAAATACCGGGTGTGTAAGGTAGCTAGAGGTACGAGTTAGCGCTGCAGGTAATTGGCCTGGTTTTTCTTTAAGCTCCGCCTTGATTCCGAAGACCTTCAAAATGTCCTGGAGGTCTTCTAGGGTGGTGCTTTCATCCACACTGATCTGGATTCCAGTTGCGTCGTAGTAAAAGTTAATCCCCCACTGCTCTGCAGCAGATCGGATCTCTGCTTGTTTGGGGCCTGCAATTGGAAGTCGAAGGGTATCAAAAAAATGCTCTCCAGCTAGTGACAGCCCAGCTGCACGGAAGGCGTCTGCCAGTGCAACGGCCATCTGATGTGCTCGGGCTGCAATACCTTTTAGTCCCTCAGGTCCGTGGTAAACAGCATACATGGCGGCCATATTGGCCAGCAGTGCTTGAGCGGTACAGATATTGGAAGTGGCTTTTTCCCGGCGAATGTGTTGCTCGCGGGTTTGAAGGGCCATTCGAAGGGCGTATTTACCCTCTACATCCACCGAAACACCGATAATGCGGCCTGGAATCTGGCGTTTGAATTCGTTGGAGCAGGCGAAGAAAGCGGCGTGTGGTCCACCATATCCCATTGGAACGCCAAAGCGTTGGGAGTTACCCAAGGCAACGTCCGCTCCCCATTCTCCGGGAGGGGTCAACAAGGTAAGGCTTAATAGGTCCGTAGCAACGGCTACATACACCTGATTCGCCTTCGCTTTCTCAGTAAACGCCCGGTAGTCTTCTACCGCACCCTCTGAATTGGGGTATTGCAACAGCGCACCAAATGTTTTTTCGTTGAATTCGTAGGTTTCCCAGTCGCCCACCACCAACTCGATTCCCTGTGGTAATGCCCTGGTTTTTAATACATCAAGGGTTTGTGGAAGTACCTTATCGCTGACGAAGAAGTGATTCATCTCTTCTCCTTTGGCGCTGCGTTTGTTTTTTTCGGCATAAAACATGTGCATGGCCTCTGCGGCTGCCGTTCCTTCATCCAAAAGACTGGCATTGGCAATCGGAAGACCACATAGGTCGCTTACTACCGTTTGGTAGTTGAGCAAACTTTCTAGGCGGCCTTGCGCAATTTCTGCCTGATAGGGGGTGTATTGTGTGTACCATCCCGGATTTTGAAATACGTTCCGGAGGATGACATTAGGGGTTACGCAGCCATAATACCCCATTCCGATAAACGACCGGAATACCTTGTTTTTGGCGGCAATTTGCTTCAGCGCTTTCAAATAGTCCTGCTCATTTAATGGAGCTGGAAGCTGGAGCTCTTTTTCCAGACGGATGTTGGCTGGTACAGTTTGATCGATCAGCTCATCCAGGCTGGATACCTTTAATTCGCGGAGCATGGCCTCGGTTTCTGCTGCACCGGGACCAATGTGGCGGCGCTGGAATGCGTCGGGATGCGAGAACTGGTTCATATTATATGGTTTGGTCGTCTAAACGATATAGGTAAAAATAAACTGCGCAAAAGTACAATTTATCTGATGGAAAGCTACGAGAACAAAGGGAATCATTTAACAGAAAAGAAACGATGTGGTTTGCTCTTCCGCCCTTACTTTTGCAGGGGTGCTTATTGGCTTTCTTCCTGTTCTCGCTCCCAGTTGACATTGGAAAGGAAGAATAGAACCGCTCCACTTAACACCATTAAAATTTTAATGAAAAAAGCAAGCAGTCGGCCTCCGGCCTCCAACCATCCCAAAAAATACCAATGAACCCCCACCATTTGCAATAAGAGGGCTGTT
Source organism: Saprospirales bacterium (assembly GCA_947459365.1). Taxonomy (GTDB): domain Bacteria; phylum Bacteroidota; class Bacteroidia; order Chitinophagales; family Saprospiraceae; genus M3007. Next base: position 5,481 of record CANHDG010000093.1, on the reverse strand, counting down.
ACCCCAAAAATTATCAGGAGCATTCCTCCCAACATACCGAAATTTTTGTTTTTGATCATTATCTTGTCCAATGTCTGTTCAGTTGTCGAATAAATTGCAGTTAATTGAGTGTCCCAGAGATGCAATGCAGGGCTTGCATGATTTCATCTCTACCGAGGTGAAGGCAGACTATATAAACCAACTTTTAAAGGTTGGGTTCGATACCATTGATTTTGGCTCGTTTGTGAGCCCCAAAGCAATTCCCCAAATGCGGGATACCGCCGAGGTGCTGGCAAAGTTAGACCTTTCTGTTGGTTCCACGAAATTGTTGGCGATCGTTGCCAACCAGAGAGGAGCGGAGCAGGCTTGTGCTTTCCCTGAAATTCAATACTTAGGCTATCCCTTCAGTATCTCCGAGACCTTTCAGTTGCGGAATACCAATGCAACTATTGCGGAAAGCCTCGAGCGGACCGCTCAGATCCAAGAGCTTTGCCAAGCAAATGGAAAAGAGCTGGTGCTTTATATCTCCATGGGCTTCGGAAATCCTTATGGGGATCCTTGGAATGTGGAGATCGTTCAATCTTGGGTCAATCAATTGATACCCTTGGGAATCCGTATTTTTTCTCTCTCTGATACCATTGGTTGTTCCAATCCAGAAAATATACGTTACCTGTTTCACCACCTTATACCGGCTTACCCATCTGCTCTTTTTGGGGCGCATTTACACACCCAACCCCATAATTGGCGGGAAAAAATTACCGCGGCCTGGGAAAGTGGTTGCCGTCGTTTCGATGGGGCCATCCTTGGTTTCGGAGGTTGTCCAATGGCAAAGGATGACCTTACAGGTAATATGGCAACTGAAAACCTGGTCTATTTTTTTGATGAGGTGAGTGCGGGCCTGGACATCAACCGAGGCGATTTTGCAAAAAGTATCGCTATGGCTAGAACGGTATTCCCAACTTAAGTAAGCGTACCATATCTTTATTTTTTCAAAAAAAATCCCTCCAACGGAATACCGCTGGAGGGATTTTAAAAAAAAGGTATTCAACTCTTTACTGCTTTACCAAACTTGCCTGGTAGCGCTTACCTGCCTGGCGAACTTGTACCTGGTACAAGCCATTGTTCCAGTCGGCTACCGGAAGGGTATATTTCCAGTTGCCAGCGTTCATCTCCACCGGCAAGGAGCGAAGCAGCGCTCCGGAATTGCTGTAAATTTCGATCAATGCTTTACCTGCTGTTGCTTGGTCAATGCTCATTACTGCAAACTGAGTAGCAGGATTCGGCACTACCTGTACTGCCAAAGCTCCTAAACCTGGCTCTTGGCTACTGATAGTCGCCCATTCGTATGCGCCGGTATCGGGATTCTCCCCCCTGGTCACTCCCTCTAAATCGTAGGCAGTGGCACCAAACAACACGCCACCATCTATCGCGGAGGTACCTGTTTCCAAGTGGTAGTTTCCATTGTCTGAATCCACGAAGGTATTTATGGTATTGTTTAGGTCTTTGGCGAAGTTCAGATCAGGTGTCATCGAATCATCGGAGCTTTGGTTGCCTCCATTGGATTTTAACACAGGCGCCCCTGCCTCGATGGCGTAATTTTGTCCGTCTGGGTTCTGAACCAGGGTGTTTTGAATTCTCATTTCCGCGTTGCTGGCATCGGCCTCGAACTGTGCCAATCCGGCACCCAAAGGCGCCAAGTTATCAGCGATGGTGCAGTTGGTCAGGGTAACAATGGAATTGAGAGAGTCGGTAGCATTGTTAATAATAGCGCCGCCTGCACCGCTGGAACTGAGGTTTAGGTTACGAACCATTAAGCAGTTTTCAATGGTTGCCAGCACATTAGTGAGGTCCATAGCAGCGCCTTGTACCAGGGCAAGATTGTCTGAAAAAATGCTGTTCGTAACCACAACGTCTCCTTTTCCACGAGCCAAAATTGCCGCCCCGCTTTCTGCAGAGTTCGCTAGGAAGGTCGCGTTAGAGATGCTAAGTGGTATATCTGCGTTTTTCAGAATTGCGCCACCAGTAGTCTGGGCCCCGTTTTCGGTAAATAGACCTCCTTCGATGGTCAACTTTGTCCCTTCGTTCTGCGTAAATATCGCCCCACCAAAGTTGGCTGTATTCGCTTGAAAGGTACAGTTCTTATAAGTTACATCGGATTCAAATCCATTGCTAATTGCGCCTCCACCATTGGTAGCAACGTTGTTCCGGAAAGTACAATTATCAAAAACTCCACGGCAATCCAGTCCATAGTTCGCAATCGCAGCAGCGTAGTTACCCGTGTGGCCTTCAAATAATGTATTGGTAACCGTAAAGTCCGTAGAGTCGCTGTTGTAAATGGCGGCTCCAGAACTCGGTGCCTGGTTGTTGCGGAAAATACAGTTGTCAATTAAGTGGTCAGCTTTCCAGTTGAAGATGGCTGTTCCGCCATAATCGGTGGAACTGTTGCCTTCAAACAAGCAATTGACCATCTCCACTAATTTGCCATGGTCGCGGTTATCGTTGTAAATACCCACTCCATTGCCACCAACGTTGTTGATAAACTGGCAATTGCTCAACAGCATATTACATTGCCAGTTGAAAATACCTGTTCCGTAACCATCGCCCAATGCATTGGTATTTTCTTGGAACAAACAGCTATCGATCACCACATTGTCAGAAGTTCTAGGATATAAGGCCCCACGAACTACCTTGTTATTGATAAAGCTGCACTTTCTAATTTCTACTCCATCCATGTCAAAAAAGTACACACCACCGGCCCGTACGGTACCTTCGTTGTTTTCAAAACGGCAGTTGTACACTTCCAATCCATTGGCTACACTTCCTGAAGCCATTACGCCTCCACCTGATTCCGCTTTGTTCTCCGTAAACAGACAGTTCCGAATAGCAGCTCTGGTTTCTACCAGAATGCCAGCTCCACGGCGGTTGATGGCGGGATCGGTAGCTGCCAACTGTGTTTGTCCTCCTTTGATGGTAAACCCATCTACCACTGCTGGTGTGGTAGCAGCAGAGTTGATAAGGCGCAATACATGGAAGGAATTGTCTTCCCGGTTTACCTCCAGGTTGCCCGGTAGGTCATTGCCGTTGATGTCCCCACTGAGGACAGTAGGATACACCAATATATTGCGCTGACCCAAGGAGGTCTCTACACCTTCAAAGCCACCGTAAAGCGCTACGCCTGCAGGCATGCTGAAGCTATGGTTCGGGGAGGGGGTAGAAGGCTTGTACGTTCCTTGTGCCACCCAAATTTGAGAGCCATTCGAAGCGGCTGCCAAGGCATTATCCAAGGAAGTGAAGGCATTCACCCAGGAGCTACCATTGTTTGCTCCAGTAGCAGTTGATTTTACATAAAGGACATTTTGAGCGGACAGGCTGGAAAAGCCGCAAAGCAAGATAAATAGGTGTATGAATTTTGTCATGCGATTAAGTTGTTTAGTATTCTATGATTGTTACCGACCACAAATCTACATTTTGTCTCGGATGTATTCCAATATTACTTGTAATTCTTCCTTAATAACGCGGTTAGAGCCAATAAAATTATTACTCATGAAACTAAAAACCAGGGTTTTACCTTTTTTTGTCTTCAAATAGCCTGCCAAACAGTACACCCCACTCATGGAGCCTGTCTTCGCATAAACATAAGCAGGGTTTTCCCCATTTCCAAACCAGTCTTTGAGGGTTCCAGATTGTCCACCTGCAGGAAAGAGCTTTTGAATCCGGTCCATCGGCTGCTGCTGGTACAACTTTTCCAACGCAGTTGCCAAGACTTGCGGGCTAACTAAGTTGTACCGACTCAAGCCGGAGCCATCCACCCGGCGGATGTTCTGCAACCTGTCAGAAGGCAGAAGTGGTACCTGTTGGATGCTCCAATACAATTGCTCTGCTATTAGGTTATCGCTATCAAGCATCATTCGGCGGTACATGGTGTCGGTTGGACAACCGGGTACTGATGCCCAAGTGTGCTGCAAGCTGTCTGGCGGTGCCTCTCCAACTGCTCTGTTCAGGGTGTCAGCCAACAGCGCTGTTACTTCGGTGGTGCGAAACGGCACTTTTCTAGTACTCTCAGGCTTTAATTCCCGGTCTGACCAATGGTTTTGGTCTTCCAACCGAAGTTCCCGTTGTTCTGAGTGCAAGCGGTTGGAAAAATAGGAGGGCTGAATGGTTCCTTTTGCCAAAAGTGTTGTATTCCCATAAATGGGCAGGGTGCTTTGCTCGGGTTGAAAGCCGTAAGCATAATCATCCCAAGCCCAACCGAGTCCAAAACGAGGAGGAGCCTTTGGATGAGGACAATACACCAGATGGACATCGGAGGGCAGTTGCTGCAGCCAATTGAACACCCCTTGGTAAGCCTCCATTTCCGGGTGCAGCAGGCAAGGGTCTCCGGTTCCTCTAATAAAAACGGTGTCTTCGGAGATGCGGTATTCTAATCCAGAAAGTGTGTCTCCCAATACCGGTAGCGCCTCTACCAAGGTCAGGATTTTGGTGGTAGAAGCGGGTATAAAATATTTTTTTTCCGAAAAAGAAAAAATAGGCTTACTTTTATTGGGGTCGGTTACGTAAAAGCCGAAACTGCTAGTTGAAATAGCCAGACTTTCTTTCAAAAAGCGATTTAATTGCCTTTGGTGCCACTGGGGGTTTTCTTGAAGGGTTTTGCAGGAAGACATTCCCAACAAAAGCATTGCCAGGCAATTCAAGAGAGCGGTCCGGCCCCCAAAAATTTGTTTAACTGTTTTGTGTAAATTTGTTAAACAAAATTGAGTATCAGCTGTTTTGAGTTGAAACATATCATGCATGAGTAAACGAGTTGTAGTAATTGGTTCTGGTTTTGCGGGATTATCCTCCGCTGCCCATTTGGCGAAGGCGGGGTACAAAGTTACCATTTTAGAAAAGAACTCCCAGGCGGGCGGGCGTGCTCGCACCTTTGAAGACGCCGGATTTTTATTTGACATGGGTCCATCCTGGTACTGGATGCCAGACGTATTTGAAGGTTTTTTTAGCTCTTTTGGTAAAAAAGTATCGGATTACTACGATTTAAAGCGATTGGATCCTTCTTATGCCGTTTGGTTTGGTCCGGACGACCGGATGCAGGTTCCAGCCAAAATGGAAGCTCTTGAAGCCCTTTTTGAACAATATGAGCCGGGAAGTGCTGTCAAACTCCGTCAATTTTTGAAAGAAGCCAAGTACAAATACGAGGTCGGTATGCAGGATTTTGTCCGGAAAACCTCTGACTCGGTGATGGAGTTTGCGGATATGCGGGTGTTAAAAAGTATGTTTAGAATCCAACTTTTTACCTCCATGTCTGCGCATGTTCGCAGCTTGTTTAAAAACGAAAAGCTGTTGGAACTCTTGGAATTTCCGGTTCTTTTCTTGGGAGCTACTCCTCAAAAGACCCCCGCTTTATACAGTCTAATGAATTATGCCGATATGGCTTTAGGGACTTGGTATCCCATGGGTGGCATGCACAAAATTGTAGAGGGAATGGTCTCCGTAGCGACGGAACTCGGG
>CANHDG010000092.1 GCA_947459365.1 Saprospirales bacterium | reverse complement strand
TGGTGGATGGAGGATCAAAAGACGGAACAGTAGATTTGATCCGTTCCTACGCTGAGGAGATGCCCTACTTGAAATGGATTTCGGAGCCGGACAAAGGCTTGTACGATGCCATGAACAAGGGGCTACGCATGGCCACGGGTGATTTTGTTCAATTTTTGAACTGTGGGGACTGGCTGCACTCGGAAAATACGGTGGCCCAACTGATGGAGCGTGTTACACCGGAGACGGACGTGCTTTATGGAGAAACGCTGTTGGTCAATTCCAAGCGGGAGCCTGCCGGGATTATGAGCGAGTTAAGTACCCGGTCTTTACCGATGTCATTGCACTGGAGCCAGTACTTGCAGGGAATGTTGGTGGTACACCAATCGTTCATTGTTCGTAGAACCATTGCTCCGGAGTACGTGATGGACAATCTTTGCGCGGATTACGATTGGTGTATTCGGATACTTAAGCACAGCCGGCAGAATGTGAATTCGGGCTTGATTATTACGGAGTACCTGATGGGGGGAATGTCGAAGCAGCGGCACCAGCAGTCTTTAAAAGATCGATTTGAGGTGATGCGGGTCCATTTTGGTTTGTTTCCCACCTTGTTGGCGCATGCCTGGATATTGACCCGTGCTTTTTTGCACCGGATTCGCCGTTGGGGGCGTTCTCGGTATTGAGTAAAGGGCCGCCCGGAGGCGGCCCCAACCGATTATTTTTTAGTTGTAAGACCCTCCTTTTCCATTAAATCCGACGGAGATACCGAAGCGGTGTCCGGCATTGCTTGGGATGTAGAAAAAGTTGACGGGAACGTTCATTCTTCCTGACTTGAAGGATTTACCAAAGGCAAATAGGAAGGAGGAGGTGAGGCGGTAGTCGCCCCGTTTGTCGAACCGTTTCACGATTTCTGCTCCTGCTGGGTAAGGGGCTCCTTGTGTTTCAACATTCCAATCGAAGGTGCGCTTCCATACGCCGTTGTAGTAAAATCCTTCTGCTACCTGGTTGATGTAGAGGATGGGTCCGAATGCAAACTCCCATCCTTTTTTATTGCTTCTAATACCGTGTAAGATGCTTACACTGGGGATGATCTGGCTTTGATCCAAGCCGGTGATGATGGGAATAAATTCGAATAAGGCTTGGAGTCCTCCTTGATTGAGGTAGGCAGTTTCAAATTGGTAACCAAACTGGAACATCACTGGGATGGCGTCGATACCACCCTCTGTGGTGGGCGCCTTCATCCGGTCAGCTGTTTGACCGGTGATAATGGTAACGCCCATTCGAGGACCGGAGAGGTTGAGTCGGTCTTTATTGGGGTTGTTGATTTCACTTTCGTAAGCGTCAGGTTTGGTTAATTTAGAGACCAGGTCTGCGTCATTGCTTAGCCCCAGCAGTTGGCGCAGGGTGATACTTACCATCGATTGCAGCTGCGGCTTAAGGTTCAGGAACTCAATGATCTGACTTTTTTCAACGGTGGCAGAGCTCACGTCGATCAATCGGTAGGAGACAACAATTTTTTCTCCGAGTAATTCGACGGCTCCGGTGAGCATTTTTTGGACACCCAGTTTTTTGCCGACCTCCACCAGGCATATTTTACCATAGCAGTTTTCGAGTTTTAGTTGTTCCTTTTCCACCAGGTATTGGACATCGTATTTGTCCAAGATTTCGAACAAGCCTGTTTTATCCAGCTCGATTCGGGTAAGGTCTCCCATTTGGATGGGATCTAGGTTGAGCCCTTTGGTGTCGATGTGTAGGACGGCCACTTTTGACCGATTGTTGGAAGTGGTTTGAGCGGAGAGCTGGAGCGTCGCGCCCAAGCAGAAGGCCATTAACAATAGAGTAATCGTACGCATAAGAGTCGGATTTGGTGGTGAATTGTTGACACGAAGGTCGCCCGGAAGCGATCGTTGCCCGGATGATTCGTATCAGGAGAGGAGATGATTTTGGTGGGAAGGAAAGGCTGAAAGTTGGCCAGCCAGGTCCGAAGGCAACTTTCGAATGTCGAAATTTTGTATTTGACATTCTGGATTTCCACCATCCTTGTGGTCTGTCTAAGGGGATTAGTTTCTTTGGGCGCAGCCTGAGTACTGCTTCCCCCTGTAGTAGACGATGGCTTTTGTGGCGCCTTCCTTTCCAGCGCAGGGCTTGGACTGGACTACCAACCGGAGTTGATCGTTGGGCTGAAGGGTGTTTTGGAGAAGGTAGATGCTACCTTCTTTGGTTTGAGTAGGGAATTTCCAGTGAAAGGTGGCGCCTTTATTTTCGGTTAGATCCTTAAAAAAAGCCCGGTTGTTTTCGAGAGAAAGGAGTAGGGACCATGTATTTTGTTCATCAGAGCACCAGTATTCGAATGGAATACAGGTGTTGCCTGGAGTGGTGGCCGACAGTTCCAGTACTTCTACGACGCCCAGAGTTCCGGGGTCGTTGTTGGCATTTCCCGTTCCTGGAAACAACCGTGCCATCACTTTGGCGAAGACCTTTTCTTCTGGGCATTGGGCTGGCTGACAGGCTCGATAATGCAGTGGGCCTATGGTTTTGGTTGAATCTGCAAGCAGATATAGTTTTCCGGAGGAGCAATCGGTGAAATTGCTGAATCCCCGGTCGAAGCGTATCATGCCTGTATAGGTTTGAAGGCCTGGCAGTGGTGGCTGGCTCGGCTGGGCGGGCTCGTGGGCGCAGCTGGCCATAAGGGCGAGTAAGCAGCTGGAAAGGAATATTTTATTGATCATCTCCAAAGCCAGCGTCTGGTTTTTTCTTTGGTTTTGTTCCGGTGGGCGGTGTGGGACTGTCTCCGAAGGGGCCTTCTCCTCCAAAATCCTCCTCTTGGCTATCTCCATCTGGGTTGCTATCCTGGACGGAGGTACAGTTCAAGTCTGGCAGTTCTCCATCGGGGACTTTAAACTGGGCGGTATAATCGTACCCTGATTGGTTGTTTTGTTCTAGTTTTTTAAGGAAATTAGCGAAGATTGGTCGAGCCATTCGGGCCCCTTGTCCATCGGCTAGGGAGTTAAAGCGAATCCAGCGGTCTTCACCGCCCACCCAGGTTCCGACCACGATGCTGGGGGTGATTCCCATAAACCAGCCATCTGCGAAGTTATTCGTGGTCCCTGTTTTTCCGCCGACTTGTGATTTTAGTTGATTGATTCCGGGGGCTCCTTTTACATTGTATTGGAGCATTTGGTTGAGCATATAATTGGCCATAGGAGGAAGCGCCAGGTGCTCTTCGGGCAGCGCTCGGTAGATGACTCTACCATTTTTATCTTTAATTTCTCGTATGACATAGGGTCGTACGAAGACCCCATTGTTAGCAAAAGTAGTATAAGCTCCGGTCATTTGCCAGACGGTGAGGTCTCCGGCTCCCAAGCAGATGGTTGGTGAGTTGGGTAGGCGGGCGGTAGAATCGATCCCCATATTATTTAGCACTTCCATTACTGGTTCGGTACCCCCCATTTGTTTCATCAGGTATGTACTCACGGAGTTTACGGAGTGTTTGAGGGCATCTTTGAGGGTCATTAACTGGTTGGAGTAGCTCTCAGTGGCGTTCCCTGGAGTCCAATCTTGACCGTGTTGGAAATTCTGGTAATATGCTGGAATCGTGACGGGCATATCATACACTTCAAAGCAGGGCGTGTAGTTTTGCTGGGCCATTACCGTTCCATAGATAAATGGTTTGAAAGTTGATCCTACTTGTCTGGGGGATCGGATATGGTCGAATTGGAAGTATTTGAAATTAATTCCTCCGACCCATGCTTTTACTTCGGCGGAGGTAGGGTCGACTGCCAGAACACCGGCTTGTAGGAACATCCGGTGGTATTTGATACTATCGAGGGGGCTCATGAAGGTATCTTTTTCCAGTTTGGGGTTGGCCCAGGAGAACACCTTCATTTTTTGTTTAGTGTTGTACGTTTTCTTGGTGGCGGTTTGGAGGCTGGCCCATTGTTTTTTGAGGGAGGGCCACCATTCGCTTCCAATGATTTTGCGGAAAGTGGCGGCTTTGGAGGAGGAAAGGCGTCCCTGGCTGACTTTTTTGGAGAGGATGCCGCTTTTTTTCTCTTCTGCCAGGAGGAGGAGGATCTCCTCATCTTCTAGGTCAACGTTCAATTCGTTGTTGATTTGGTCGAGGGTGTTTTGAAGAAAATCTGCTCGGAGGCGGAGGTAGCGGTCTCCGTTTCGGATGGCAGCTTGCAGGCTGTTTTGGCGCAGTTCGATTTCTTCGTCTTTGGTTTCTTTTGATTTATAGGTCCAGGGGTCTTGACCTTGCCAGACGGTAAAGAGGCGCGATTGGATGCTTCGCATGTGTTCGCGCATAGCTTGTTCGGCGCTCTCCTGGTATATGGGATCGATGGTGGTATATATTTTCAGGCCATCTTTATATAGATCGTATGGAGTGCCATCGGGTTTGAGGCATTCTGGCGAGCTCAGAATTTTTTTCAGGTCTTTTTTGAGTTCGGAGCAGAGGTAAGGGGCTTTGTCTTCGCTGAAGGATATTTTTTTGAAGCGGCTCATATCGAGCGGCTTCAGTTTCAGTTTATCGTACTCTGCTTCGGAGATATGGCCTGCTTTTTGCATTTGGGAGAGTACCACCATTCGGCGGCGAATACTTCTTTCGGGGCGGGATATGGGGTTGTAGCGAGAAGGGTTTTGGAGCATGCCGATGAGCAAGGCGGCTTCTTCCAGTTTGAGTTGGCCAGGTTCGGAGCCAAAGTATATTTCGGAGGCAGCCCGAATTCCGTACGCATTGTTGACGAAATTGACCTGGTTGAGGTACATGGCGATGATCTCCTGTTTGGTATAGGATTTTTCAAGTTTAACGGCGGTGATCCACTCCCGAAGTTTTCGGTAGAGCAAGGCGACTGTTTTTTCTACCTTATTCATTCCGCTGAAATCTCGGTCGGAATACAGCATTTTGGCGAGTTGCTGGGTGATAGTGGAGCCCCCGCCGGCGCTCTCATCTCCCAGGAGAATAGTGCGTACAACTACCCGAGCGATGGCCCGGACATCGATTCCGCAATGGTCGTAGAAGCGTTCGTCCTCCGTGCTGACCAAGGCTTTTTCCAGCCAAGGAGAAAGTTCATCGAAGGTAGCAGGCACCCTGTTTTCAATAAAATAGCGTCCGAGTACCTCGTTATTGTTGGCCAAAACTTCACTAGCAAGGGCACTGTTAGGGTTTTCTAATTCCCGGAAAGAAGGGATGGCGGTGAAATTAATCAAAAGAAAAAGGGCGGCAACAGCGCCTAGTCCGCCATACAGCAGGATCCAAGTCCAACGGATTATTTTACGGTAGCGAGGCATCCTTTGTGCTTGCAGCTGCGCCTTAAGGGAGAGTAAGCTTTTAGGCTCTTTGCGATGGATTGGCAACATGTCGATGTGGATTCTGTCTTTCTGCAAAAGTAGGCTTTTTGGCTATAAAAACTGGATGAGTTTATTCCATTCGTGAAAATACATCTACTTTTGAGCATGAATAATACTGTTCTCTTTCAATTTTGGTTCAGGTGGCTCTTTTTCTGGGTCCTTGGAGCGGCACTTCCGTTTCCACTGTTGGCCATGCAGTTGGCCTCTCCCTGCGATACGCTGCTCACGAACACGGGAGAGCGTCTTTTGGTACGGGTTGAATCGATTGAAGATGGGGTGGTTCGCTTTTACGATTGCGGGGATTCCACCCGGTTGAAAGAGCGCTGGATGGGAAATATTCAGGAAGTCCGGCTAGGTAAAATCCCCCCGGAGCAGTCCGTGAAGTCGAAGAAGAATAAGGAACGGGAGCGATTGATCAAAAAGATCAATCGGAGAACCGGGTCCACCTTGCTTCTTGGGCTTTTTAGCATGCTTTTTTGGTTAATTGCTTTGATTTTTCCTCCATTGCTGATTGTCTCTTTTCCGCTGGGGGCAATTGCCTTTGGCTTGGGGATATGGATTGTCTGGAAATCCCGGGACTTGCCCGGACTTAGGCGGCAACGGGGAGTCGGAGTTTTTGGAATGGTTGCTGGTGGTCTGAATCTTCTGTTGTTGTTGTTCTGGTTAATCTTGATTCTACTGTTTTTTTAATTCATTATATACGGGGAGGTGGCTTTTCAAGTAATCTCTCTACAAAAAATAGTCTATGCGTTTACTTGTTCTCCTTTGTGTGCTGATAGTTGGCACCACCGTATTGAAGGCAAATTCCGTTCGAATGGATTGTGATACCCTGGTTACGCATACAGGTTCCATATTAGTGGTCCAAATTGAGTCAGTGAAGCAGGGTACTATTCGGTATTACGATTGTGGTACAACTAAGCGATTGGAGCAGATGGATTTTCGGGAGATCCGGGAGATCCGCCGGGCTAGGGATACTAAGTCAGGAGCAGACTTGGTAAAGGATGCCGCCTTGTTGGCTGAGGAGGAGCGTAAACTCAACAATTCCTCCAAACTGGCGGCCTTGTTTGGCGCTGGCAGTCTTTTTTTGTGGTTGTTTGCACTTGCATTTAGTCCTTGGGTAGGGATTTTTATTCTTCCATGCACCATTTTGGCACTGGTGTATGGAAGCAGGGTGCTTCGCAAGACCCGAAATCGCCCAGAATACCGCAGTCAGCGGTCAATGGGCCGTTTTGGTTTGATTACAGCGGGTAGTCAACTCGCCTTTGGAATAGTTTATTTTCTGTTTGCGCTTTTATTATTGGTCCTTTGGGGCTTTTAATCGCTTCTGGACCCTATTTTTTCGTTTTTTCACTTTCGGAAAGCTCATTTCCAGAAAATTGGCCCTCAGACTACTTTTTTCTACTTGTTTTATCGAGCACGAATGCGACAATAGCGCTGGTCAGGATACCCATTACAGGTGCTCCAAATAATCCTTGAATCAGGTAATTTTTTAAGGAGAAATATTGTTCAGCCTGATCTTGAGTCATGGTTTTGCTTTCTACGGCATATTGAATGGCGTTTTGAAAGAAGTTGGGCGTAATGACCAAAGAGGTAATTGACTGGGTGATTGGACTTAAAAGGGTTACAAAAAAGGTGATCCAAAGCCCAGTGTAGAAACCTTGTCGGAAATTCATGTTGCCTCCAAACGATTCTTTTGCCTTGTCGCGGAGGGCAAATACATAAACAGCAATGGCAGGAATGGCCACAAGGTTGGTGTAAATTGCGTGTTTGGCGATGTGTTGATCGTGCAAACCGGCCATTTTTTCCAACATCATCCAAAGTAAGCTCATGGCACCGAAGACCAGTGCCCAGCGGATTTCAACAGCAAATTTTTCCATTGTTTAGGACGTCATTTTGATGTGTGATAGAAGCGGTTTTTCAAAGAGAGGCGGGCCTTCTCCTGGCTCAAAAGTAGGGAAAGCCCTTCATCTGATCGAATTTTTCTATCAAAATTGCATAAGCTGCTCTACTCAAGTCGTTTTAAACCGCTTTTGCTGCCGGAGGGCTACCTGAACCAATAGGACCAAAACAGGCACCTCAATCAAAGGGCCAATTACAGCGGCAAAAGCGGCACCTGAATCAATACCAAAGACAGCAATGGCCACTGCAATGCCCAGCTCAAAATTATTTCCTGCCGCCGTAAATGCGAGGGACGTACTTCTTGCATAATCTGCCCCCGCTCTTTTCGCTAGAAAGAAGGCCGCAAAAAACATGATTACAAAGTACAGCACAAGCGGTACCGCTATTCGGAACACGTCCATTGGCAACTCAAGAATCAAGTTTCCTTTGAAGCTGAACATCACCACAATGGTGAAAAGCAAAGATGCCAAAGTCATTGGACTAATTCTTGGAAGAAAGGTTTGCTCGTACCAGGCTTTGCCCTTCTTGTTCAACCAATACTTTCTGCTCAGAAATCCAGCCAAAAAAGGGATCCCTAAATAAATAAATACACTTTCCGCAATTTGAACCATGCTTATGTGTACGTCCATACCAGCCATTCCAACCAACGGCGGGAGGAGGGTGATGAAAATCCAAGCATAGACTGAATAAAAAAACACCTGAAAAACACTGTTGAGTGCTACCAAACCAGCTACGTATTCATTGTCCCCATTCGCTAGCTCATTCCATACAATGACCATCGCAATACAGCGAGCCAATCCAATCAGAATTAGACCAACCATGTAGGGTGGGTGATCGTGCAAAAACAACACGGCTAGCCCAAACATTAGTAGAGGGCCAATGATCCAGTTTTGCACCAATGATAATACCAGTAATTTTCTGTTCTTGAAGACATTCCCGAGTTCCTCGTAGCGGACCTTTGCTAGAGGTGGGTACATCATCAATATCAATCCGATAGCAATGGGTAGGTTGGTGGTTCCAAACTGGATTCGCTCAATAAATGTAGGCGCTTCAGGAAAAAAATAGCCAATTCCTACCCCAATAACCATGGCAAGCAAGATCCATAGGGTCAGGTAGCGGTCCAGAAACGAGAGTTGTTTGGTAGCGGTTGAGTGCATTAGTTTTGATCAAAATGGGTGTGAATGAACTCGCGGGTATAGGTTTTAATCAGGTCGCGTACTCGATCAAATTCCGCGTCTATTTCTGCTTCTGTCCCGGTAGCTTTGGCGGGATCCGGGAAATTGTAATGAAACCGCTGAGCCGTCCCCGGGAAGTAGGGGCAGCGTTCTTTAGCATGGTCGCAAACAGTGATAATGTAATCAAAATCAATGTTTTGATATTCATCTACATGGTTGGAGGTGTGGGCGCTAATATCCAATCCATCGCGTTGCATGGTGGCGATGGCGCGGGGATTTACCCCATGGGTTTCCACGCCAGCGCTGTACACGTCGGCTCTGTCGCCTGCAAAATGACGGAGGTATCCTTCAGCAAGTTGGCTTCGGCAACTGTTACCGGTGCATAAAACAAGTATTTTTTTCATATTTATATTTTATCGCAAAATTACGATGAATCACTTAATTCTCCTTTTATTAAGAAAATTTAATATCCTCAGCATGTTTTTACCTGGGAAATTAGGCCGGTATGGGTACATTTGAGCCTTCTATCACAATTTTTCTTATGCTTACTCGTCTTCTTTTTGTTGCTCTGGTTTTGATGTCGCTTCCTTCCTGTTTCCCCAAGCCGGTGACGGATCCATACGGTCCTGCTTATTGGGCAACGTATTACCAGGAAAAGCTGGAGCCTGGAGCGCGTTTGCTGGAGGTAGGACCGCTCTATACCTTGGAATCCTCCCGTGGACTATATCATTTGCGGACCTATTTTTTTGATACGAAAACCTTGATTTCAGACGAGTATTTTGTGGACCGCAATTTAGATACGCGGCAGGGTACGGCTACTTATTATACCGATTTAGGTCAAAAAAGAAAGGTTGTCCGGTACTTGACAGGTACGGTTCAAGATACGGTTGTTGAGTTTCACCCGGCAAACGGGCAGATTTCTGGAAAAATCCCTTACGTGGACGGGAAAAGAAATGGGGTAAAATCCAGCTATGACGAGGAGGGGCATTTGATTGAGCTTTCAACGTATAAAAACGATCAATTAGACGGAGAAGTGCTGCGTTTTGAGTCGGACGGAACGTTAAAAAGCAGGGAGATTTTTAAAGCAGGGGAATATATTCCAGATCCAGAACGGGATACGGTAGAAGTCATTCAATCGCTTCCCGAGTACCGCTGCTCGCCCAAATTCAGCGCGTTTCCCAACTGTGCCGAGCGTACCCTTCAATCCTATCTGGCCTCAAATGTTCGGTATCCATCGGACGCTTTTAAGTATGGAATTCAGGGAAAGGCGGTGATTTCCTTTGTGGTGGGCAAAGACGGGCAGGTGTCCGATATCAACGTAGAAAGGGGGATTTGTGCCAGTATACAACGCGAATGCATCCGAATTGTGAAGGGCATGGAAGTTTGGAAACCGGGAATGAGTGGGGATCACCCAGTGAAGGTTCGGTTCACCCTGCCGATCAACTTTAGACTGGAGTAGCGACCACCTTGATTTTTTTGCCATGCAGTTCAACGAGGTCACCTGCTCGAATTTTTTTTCGTTTTTGGAGCTCAACGGTACCATTCACCCGTACTTCCCCTTCAGTAATTCGGAAGTTGGCCTCGCCACCGGTTCCTACTAGCCGCATAACTTTAAGCAGGTCGTTGAGTTGAATGTACTCGTCTGTTAGTTTAAATTCTTTCATATACTGTGGAAGTAGAGAGGGAGGGGAGGTGAATTCCATCGTAGCGGACATAAAGTCGATTGGGGTGTCGTTCAATTTGTCCGGTAGACTGGAAGGTGTCATAATCAAATTGGAGGTCGAGCTGAATTTGCCAGTATTTTAGGCCTTTGGCGTCATGGCGTCTACTTGGCTGTACATCGGTGATTATTCTGTATTTGGGACGTATTTTGAAATACGAATAATAGTCGATGGCCATCATTTCGATCAAAATGTGGTCGTTTGGATAGGATTGTCGCACAAATTGTTCCAGTAATTCAAAGACATCATCGAGGGTGTATTGATGGTAGGCTTTGTATTGACCGAAATAAATACCCAGTCCCAGTAAAAAGTCGAACACGCTGTAATGGCTGGTGATATATCGCAAGGTATTGGGCGCACGTTTTTTATTCCAATAGATTTCGAGGGCGTGTTCCAGTTGGGTGATCCGGTAGAGTTCTTCTTTGGATAAGTAATTGCTTTCGATGATTTGGTAAGGAGGTTCGGGGTCAAACACATAGCCGTGTTGTTCGTATTTATGTCGAACAGGGGTGCCTTTTAGAAATTTCAGGAAGCCAAGTTGTAGTTCGGGAGCGAACAATTTAAACACCTCTTCGAAGCTATACTTAATGTCTTCCCAGTAATCGAGTGGGAGCCCGACGATCAAGTCAAGGTGCATTTCAATTTTGTAGTCCAGTTCTTTTACGATTCGCTTTGTTTTTTCGAAGCTTTGTTTGCGGCTGACTTCCAAGTTGGCTTTTTGATTGACTGTTTGGATGCCCACTTCGAAGCGAAACAGTCCAGGCGTGACATGGTCGTGGATAAACTGGATGATATCGGGGTGCAGGATATCAGCGGTTATTTCAAATTGGAATACATTACCGGGACGATGATGTTCCAGGATAAACTGGAAGATATCAATTGTGAAGTCCCGTTTGATATTGAAGGTTCGGTCGAGGAATTTGATCACCTTTCCGTGTTGCATCAGGTAGAGCAAGTGCGCTTTGATGGTTTCGATGGGCAGGTATCGAACCTTATTATCGAGGCTGGCCAGGCAGAATTCGCATTTGTAAGGGCAGCCACGGGAGGTTTCGATATAGGCCACTCTATTCTCCAATCCGGTTCCATCCTCTTGGTAGGGCATAATTCCCTGGTACTCCAGCAAATTGAAACTGGGGGCGGTGGCTCCGATTACGACGGTTCCATTTTTTTTCTGAATCAGGCCATTTACTTGGTCTACCTCCGGATAGAAGTGAAGAAACTGTTGAAAAGGGATTTCGCCTTCTCCGGCGATGATATAATCTACTTCTTCGCGGCAAATCACATCCTCCCAATCGTAGGAAACTTCTGGTCCACCCAACAAAATTTTTACATCAGGGCGCAATACTTTTATACGGCGAGCGACTTCCAGAGTTTGACTGATGTTCCAGATATAACAACTAAAAGCTACCACGTCATACGCGCTGCAATAGTCCGCGATCAGGTTTTTATCTTCCTTAATGGTAAAT
>CANHDG010000091.1 GCA_947459365.1 Saprospirales bacterium | reverse complement strand
GTTTGGAGATGGCCAGGAAATAGCCTTTGAAGACTGGCTCATTAAGAGAGACCGTAGCGGCTCCATTGAGGTTTTGGACTTCTATCAGCACGTCGATTTTTCCACGTTCGGCATGGTCTGTGACGAGCTTCCGGATATCTGCTTCTTTATCGCGGTACTCGGCTGGCATCCGCATTTTGATGTCAGTGAGTTTACTATTGAGGGAGCGCAACTCTACGAGGATCGACTTGTCGCCATAGATTCCGGTGGCGCGTCCGTATCCGGTCATTGATAAAAGCATGCAGGTTCCGATTGAAATGAAATCGTTGGCAGAAGTTCTGTTCTGCGTGAAAATTATCTTGCAAAGATAGGATGACTGCGTAGAAAGTCCGTATTTTTTAAAAAAAATCAATAAATGTTTGGAGAATTCAAAAAGACAACGGATGTTGCGCTGTTTTTTAAATAAGTGGTAAAAAGCGAACGACTAACTCTAATTTCTTTCGGATCAAACGAGGTTTTCCCAAAAAAACCTTGTTTTTGTCAAAAAAAATCGGAACTTTGCACCTCGGTTTTCGGTTTGTCCCACTTTCTGTATTTAATTCATTCAAAATCAACGCGATAAATCATGAGAAAGGCTGATCTTGTGAATGCCATTTCAGAAAAGACCGGCATTTCAAAAGTGGACGTACTGGTAACGGTGGAAGCATTGTTTAAGGAAATCAAGAATACCATGGAAGGCGGAGAGAACGTTTATGTTCGTGGTTTCGGTAGTTTCATTATCAAAAAGCGGGCTGCCAAAATCGGACGGAACATCAAGCGGGGAAAGTCCATCCAAATTCCGGAGCATTTTATTCCTGCTTTCAAACCAGCCAAAGTTTTTATGGAAGAAGTTAAGGCAAATGTCCATGCGCTTCCAAAAGACAATGGTTCGGACGATTAGGGTACGTTTAGACACTTTTGATGCCGAAGACCTGAATAAATAAACACTATGAACAAACTACAGTGGATAGCTACCGGATCAGCGTTGTTGTTGTTTCTGGTACTGTGGGCGGGATTTGACACTAAGAATGAGGATCAAAAGCGCGCAGACCGCTCTCGGGATATCCAGAGCGAGCCAACTTCTTTTGCTGCTTTGCTCTCAGATGCCAAGGAACACCTAACCCCTGAACAGGATGTGCAAGTCGCTGCCCTGGAAAAAGCGAGTATGTCCGCTGGAAATAGGGTTCCAGAAAAATCGGAAGCGCTCAAGGGCCTTTCCGGTTTTTGGTACCGTTTTGGTAATATACCAGTCGCTGGTGGGTACGCAGACTCTGTTGCCCTCCTCGAAAACACCCCTGCGGCTTGGTCTGTGGCGGGTGGAACCTATTTTAATGGTATCCCCGCCGCCGGCGAAAATGCCCTGATTCGAGGTTATTGCGCCACCAAAGCAATCAAGGCCTTTGAAAATGCGGCCTCCCTAGCGCCCGATCAGCCAGAACACAAGGTGAATCTTGCCCTCGTGTATGCTGAAAACCCTCCAGCGGATAATCCGATGAAAGCGGTTCTGATGCTCCGGGATCTGGAAGCGAAGCACCCAGATGCGCCGACTGTTTACAACGCACTCGGTCGACTAGCGATCAAAACCAACCAGTGGGAACGGGCTATTGAGCGACTGGAAAAGGCCTATTCGCTGGATCCATCTAACCCGAATACCCCTTGTCTCTTGTCAAAAGCTTATGAAGGTGCCGGCAATGCAGCGAAAGCAGCCTCTTACGGTCAACTTTGTAAATAACATAACAACCATTCATATCACTTAAAATTCGTGCATCAGTATGCCTTGCGGAAAAAAACGTAAACGTCACAAAATTGCAACCCACAAGCGTAAAAAACGCCTTCGTAAAAATCGCCATAAGAAGAAGAATCGCTAGTGCCTGACCTCAGGCAATGGCTTTTATGAGTGCATGCAATTGCCAGCACTTCTGTCGATAGTAGGACTTTCCGTGGCTGAATCAGCCCGGAAAGTCCTTTTGGCAATAGTTTGGTTTTGGGTCGCTTACCCCACAAACATTCCCACAACCAACGTTTCCAGGGCCATCGAAAGCCCATTCCGACATTTGACCACCTTCTGACAAGCTATCGGGTTTCCTTCCCCTAAACCGCCCGTCATCCCCGCGCTTCCCGGTCACTCGTTTCCGGGACCCCAGCGCCCTCCTTGTAAGATCTCCTGGTCATTTTGTGTCGTATGTCGACATTCCTTTAGCTGGTTCCTCTGGCCACACGCACGCTGTAACTGCGTTGCCTTACAATACCTTATCCCCTGTGGAAAAAGAACTTATTATTAACGCCTCCGAGTCAGGCGTAGAAATGGCCCTCCTCGAGGAGGGAAAACTCGCTGAATTACACTATCAGAAAAACGATAACTCGTTTTCCGTTGGAGATATCTTTATCGGTAAAATCCGCAAAATGATGCCTGGATTAAATGCCGCCTTCATCGATATCGGCCACCGAAAGGATGCTTTTTTACACTACACCGACCTGGGCCCAAAGCTCAAAACCCTCATGAAGTGGTCCAACGGAGTAGCAAATGGCTCCATTAATACCCATAAACTGGATAACTTCAA
Source organism: Saprospirales bacterium (assembly GCA_947459365.1). GTDB lineage: Bacteria > Bacteroidota > Bacteroidia > Chitinophagales > Saprospiraceae > M3007. The sequence continues at coordinate 9,157 of CANHDG010000091.1, read as the reverse complement.
ACTGGAAGAGGATATCCTCAAAAATGGAAAGGTGGATCATGTGCTTAACAAGCGCTTCCCTCTACTTGTCCAAATCCTGAAGGAACCCATCTCCACCAAGGGTCCCCGCCTTTCTTGCGAACTTACCCTGCCCTCCAGAAGCATCGTCTTGACGCCATTTAATGACGTCGTTTCCGTTTCCAAAAAAATTGCAAACCCAGAAGAGCGAAAGCGCCTGCAAACCCTAGCAGAAAGTATTCGGCCAAAAGGATTCGGGATTATTATGCGGACCGCCTCTGAAGGCAAAAAAGTGCAGGAACTCCATGAAGAAGTAGTGCAAATCATGGGCCGCTGGCAGGAAATCTATCAGCAAATCAAAACCGTGAACGCCCCCGCCTGCCTGCTCAGTGAATTGGATAAAACCAGCAGCGTACTGCGCGACCTGCTCACCGACTCGTTTAGCAAAATCGTGGTGAACGATAAGGACCTCTACGCCGATATCAAAAGCTACCTGCAGTCTATTAGCCCCGAACAGGTGAAAATCCTCCAACACTACACCGGAAGCAAACCGGTGCTCGACCAGTTCGGAATCACCAAACAGATCAAATCTTCGTTCGGGAAAACAGCTACCATGAGCAGTGGGGCTTATCTGGTGATCGAAAAAACGGAGGCCATGCACGTGATCGATGTCAATAGCGGCCATAAAATAACCTCGAGCGACGTCGAACAAACCATCTTTTCCGTCAACCTGGAAGCTGCTCAGGAAATCTCCCGTCAACTGCGCCTGCGCGATATCGGTGGACTAATCGTGATCGATTTTATCGACATGAAAAATGTCGAGCATAAAAAACAACTCGCCAAAGCGATGGAGGATTTTATGCGCAAAGATCGGGCTCAACATACGGTGCTTCCGCTCTCCAAATTCGGCTTGATGCAGATTACCCGCGAGCGGACCCGCCCGGAAATCAACCTGAATACTGCCGAAGATTGCCCAGCCTGTGGCGGTACCGGTACCATTAATTCTACTATCCTGCTAACAGATGATATTGAGCGGGATTTGCAGTTTATCCTGCAATCCAGACCCAAATCTGATATTCAGCTGTTCGTACATCCTTACGTCGATGCCTACCTGAAAAAGGGCTGGATCTTCAGCAGTATCCGAATGAAATGGTTCTGGACCTACAAGAAATGGATTAAAATCACTCCGGACGCAGAATGCCACATCAATCAATACCGTTTTTACGATGGAAGCGGCGATGAAATCCGAATGAATGGATAAAAAAAGCCTGCAGCGCGCTGCAGGCTTTTTTTATGCCCGCGATTTAATTCCCCCAAAACCAGCAAGAAGCCAGTTTGTCAAGATCCCTTTTTCAAAAATAGCCTATATTACCGTCCTTATGAATTGGATTACCCTATTGCTGTTCTTCCTCCCGTTTTTGTACACTCAAGTAGTTGCTCAAACCAGCACCCCTTGGTCTTTTTTTACAAATAATAGAACCGAATATCCGGTACTTTCTCCTTTGGCGGACAGGATGCGCACGCACTTTGTCGGGCTTCAAGTGGATATCAGGCTGCTTAATAATGACTTTCAGGGTTTTTACCTTCAGCAGGCTGGTTTTCGATTAGAGGCCACTTCCGGTGCAACGCAGTGCTTTGAAGCGGTGTTTCGCCCGCACCCCGCCGAACTGGATCCCATGACCATTGAGGTAGAATTGCTGGCGTATGATATTCGCCAACCACAAGCACCGGTGGCCCGTTACCGTGGACAAATGCACAACCTTCAGCTTGACCAGGAACGCCGCTCGGTCCGCTGTCAACTTCCGGTTGACCTGCCGCTGGATAGCTACCATGCCTTTGTTCTTCAGGCACTCCCGCCGTTTCATACGATGCCTATCGGGAAATACAGGGAATACAACGATCAAGCCCTTCAGGAGGGACCCTGGGCAGCAGATACCCGCAAAGAGGTGTTTATCTATGCCCCCGTTCCAGGTATACGCGATTATGAACGTGCACCCAGCGAAAATTCAGTACCGGGACCGGGACTGGTGTACAATGAATATGGCTTTCCAATCACCACCACTCAGGCTTATTGGAGCAAAAAAGGCAGTAACTACGCGCATTCTTTTCAGCAGCAAGGGCTGTATGGCATGAAAGCGCAGGATGGAACGGTACTAATTGCTCCGCAATACAGCCAACTTCAATATGCCTACAATGGGCTGATGATCGCCACCAAAGGGGGGAAAACAGGCGTTATTAATGAGGCGAATGCTGTGGTAATTCCATTTATCTATAAAAACCTGGAGCTGCTGTACCGCAATCCGCAGGATCCAGCACCCAAGGGGGTGCGGTTGGAGGAGCTTCGCCTGATCGCTCGCAAGGACGATGATTCGGCGGGGATTATTGATGGGCGCGGGAAGGTAGTGGCCCCTTTTCAGGCTAACCGCCTTGCTATCGCCCATTATTTCTACCCGGCTACCCGACACAGTGGGGGCCTAATGAGTACCCCCGCGCCGGAGTATGCCCAGGTACGTCGGCAATCGGCCCTGATTTACGCTTCTGAGCCAGCCGGAGCCGTTAATGGAGATGGAAAATTCGTTCTCCCACTGGAATACCGTTTGGTAGAGTTGAACTACTCGTCCTTTCATCCAGAATGGGTACAGGTTTTAAAAGGAGATAGCCTTGGGCTGTTTGACCTGAATGGGGACTGGGTATTTCCACCCGGGAAATACCATTCGATTGGTTATTTACAATTGATAAATCCCGAACTAATGGGTACCCCAGCTCTACTGGTAGTTACCGCTGATACGCCTGAGGATGCCGACGGCGTCTCGTACCGAAAAGCAGGGCTGATAGATAGCCTTGGAAATCAGGTACTTCCCTCTGAATACGATGGTTTTGGCCTTTCCTTTTACTGGGATAATCAATTGTATTGCTGGGCACAAAAACTTGGAAAATGGGGCTTGGTGAACCGCTCCAATCAGGTCTTGATTCCCTTTGAACACCCTCAGCCTTCTCGTTGGATCCAACTGGAGGGGAAGCCACACTTTACCGTACAGGATCCTGTTTCTCGCCGATGGAGCTTGCTTTCGATCGAAAACCAACAAGTCGTGCCTCCTAATTATCTTTTGCTAGAGCAGGGAAGCGATCAGGTCTTGCTGGCAGTGGATACCTTGTACAAAACCACCCTAATAAATGCTCGTGGACAGCGCCTTCTGCAGGAGGAGTACTCCGATATTCAACGGTTGCGGTATGGCTATTTTAGCCTATTTCAGCAGGGGAAAGCAGGAGTGGCAGATCCAAATGGAAAGGTGCTTTTTAAGCCAGAATACACTTCAGCCTACCCTGAATCTTACCTTCCAGGTATGAAAACCTATTTTAACGCAAAAAATATTCCAGAAGAAGAGGTGGTAACCGTGCTTGTCAAGGACAATGTTTCCTGGGCATTGCTGCGGAATGGAACATTGGTAGAATTATAATTAGCAAATTCCGTTTATGAGCCGTACAGATCACTTCACCGGGCTGACAGCCTGGCTGTTTAGTTGTTTTCTACTCCCTACGTACCTGCATGCCCAACAAGAGATGGAGCGGCTGACGGAAGAGGTAAAAGTTGCGGTGGAGGAGCCGCTTTCCATGTCGGTGAAAGGCCGTTACGAGCGACTGGTGGAGAATGGGAAAATGGGCTACCTCGACCCGGATGGTAAGGTAATCATCCCAGCTAAATACGATTTCTTGCCCCCTTCACCTCAGTCCTTCCTGCTGGTTCGCCAAACCGGCGTTTATGGGGTAATCAACCACCTTGGTGAAGTTTTGGTCCCATTTGGGCGCTACCAACAGCTTACCCTGGAGCAGGGTTACCGGCTGGTAGAGACAGATCAAGAGGGAGTCGCTTGGGTGGCGGATATTGAGAAAATTGGTCTGATTGCCCAACAAGAAGGCTATTTTGGTTTGATTAATCCGTTGGGGAAGGTGCTGGTCCCTCTGGAATATGAAATTGGCAAATTTGCCGGGGAACAGCAGTACTTATTCTTTAAGGAAGGGAAGTGGTGGCTTTGGAACAGCTCCGGTCAACTTCTATTACAAGAGGGCTTTGATTTTGCCCAGCGGGTACCAGGCGGTCTTATTCTTGCAAAAGAGGGGAAAGAAGGGTACTGGATGCCACCGAATGAGTGGGTGCTGCCTCTACAGTACGATGAAATCCGTCCAGATGTACACTATCCAATTTTGAGGGTGACCCAGCAGGGCCATACACGAAATTTTACACCCCGAACCAAGGCCTTCTCAGAGTACACTGGACCGGCCTTGCATTCTTTGGATACGGTGGCTATTAAGGGACGAAAAGCACCTTATTTTTTGCTTCGACATCAAGGAAGAGCCCGTTACGGACTGGGTCATGTGGAGCGGGGACCCATTTTACCACCCGTGTTCAGCTATGTTTTTCCACTCGCGGACTTTACTTTTTTTAGTGCCAATTTGGATGGTAAAACAGCTTTCTTTGATTCCCTAGGGCAGCAAAAGACACCCTTTTGGTATCAATTCATGGCAGAAGTGCCGGAAAATCCCAGTTTGTTGATCGCTCAAAAAGGCTCAGAACAGTACTTGCTTCGCGTACAAGATGGGCATCCTACCAGTAAAACGGGTTATTCGAAGATTTTTGATTTAAAAAATGGCTGCTTTAGCGCCTCTGATGGGAATCTGCTAGCATTCATCAATGAGCAGGGAGAGCGCTTGACCCAACATAAATACGCTGCCTTGGTAGCACCCTCCAGCGCCCAGCTAGAATGGGCAGCCCAACAAAAGCCCCCACGCCAATTGCGGGCCGTGGCAACCCTAAAGTCGTTAAAGCAACGAGGACTTGATGCGCAAGGAAATGAGTTTAACTTCGACAATTAATAATCAAAATGCGCTTAATAATTATCATAGTCACCTGCCTGGGGTTGGTAAATGGGCTGGCACAGACCCGAAAAATGGACTATACCAACTGCAGTATGGGATTTGTCAACAGTGCTGGCGAGGTGTTGGTGCCTTTTGAGTACGATTACTTGCCCCAGCAATACGATATCCTCCTGCTGGCCCGAAAGGGGAAAAAGTTGGGACTTATCCGGGGTGATGGCAGTGTCTTTTTACCCTTTGAGTACACGCAGATCCAACGATTAGGGTCTTGGATTCTAGTTACTAATGAGCGTGGCATCCGACCCAAATGGGGACTCCTGGATGCCAAAGGGCAGCAATTGCTTCCACCAGAGTACGAAGAAATTGGTCTGGTAGATACCAGCTGGATCTGGGGTAGAAAGTCTGACCGGACGGTGCAACTCTTGGACAAAAACGGTCAGGTGTTGTTCACCGGGCCGCGTTCGGATGGTCCTACGCAACTTCAGCCGGGTTTTGATCGGCAATCGGTATTCATTCGTCGGCAACAGTCAACAGTTCCACCGAGCTGGGTAGATTTGCAGGGACAGCCTTTGAACCCTCCCGGACTGGAGGAGGCCATTTGGTCCAACGGCAAACAAGTGATTGTGAAGCGGGAGCGGAAGTATGGCTTGGTGGATCTTACAGGAAAGGTCTTATTGCCGGTGGAGTATTTTTCCATGCAGCCCCTGCCCAATGGGCATTTTTCGGTAGAAGATGCTCGTTGGCAAAAAGGCGTGGTAAATGCCGAGGGGCAGTTTTTGATGAAAGAAAAACAATCAATCGTCTGCCTGGGGGATCAGCCCGGCGATTACTACAGTCCCACGGTGCCTAATCCGGGGCTAGGGGTTTTTGATCCACGAGGCAAACGCTGGCACGAGGGTTGTCAGGCCCTGCCTCTCATCAATCCTACTTGGGATTACTTGCCCGAATGCCAGTACCAGCGTTATAGCTGGCTTTGGAACCACAAAAACGAGCAGCATGGTTTGATGCGGGCAGATGGGAAGCTGATCTTGCCCGTGCGCTACCTGAAAATTGATTATGCCAGCGAACGCCATCCCATCCTGGCTTACCAACGCGAAGCCAACAACGGCTGGTCGGCTATGGCTTATGACCTGGAGGGCAATTCATTGTGGAAGAGTCCTTTTTTCCGATTGGACTTCACGGAGTCTCCCTGCCTGCTGTTTGGGCAAAAAACCGCCGACGGACCCTGGGGTTTTATTCCAATGGACCAGCCTGAGTCGGCTGAGTTGCTTTATGATTCGATGAAAGTGGAGAAAAACCGGGGTATCTTGGCATATAAGGGAGCGGAGCAATTTCGTTTTAGCCTGGCAGGAGAGCCGGTAAAGCAAACCGCCGCCCCTTCCAGTGCCGAACCCTCTTTTCCTGGAGGCGACCGAGCCCTGATGAACTATATTGCTAAACACTTGAAATACCCGGAAGAGGCCAGGAAGCAAGGGATTGAAGGAATTGTGGTGCTTCAATTTACAGTGGAAGAAGATGGGCGATTAACAGAAATCAGCCTTCGGAAGGATCTTGGTGGGGGCTGTGGAGAGGAAGCCATTCGCCTACTCAAAAATATGCCACCTTGGGTGCCTGCAGCAGCGCAGGGAAAACCAGTGCGGCGGACCAAGATGACCTTGCCAGTCAAATTCAAGTTAAACTAAGGAGTGCGTTGTACGCTTTTTCGGTACCTAATTTTTTAAATTTACATCGATGTTGAGTTCTATTTTCCTAAAAAGAGGCTTATTACTGCTCCTGTTGGGGTATGTTTTGATCCCTCAGAGGGCAGTCGCCCAGCCTTTTCTTCAGTACGACCCGAAAACCCGCAAGACAGGTGTCTGGGATGCGGCTACTTACCAGCCCATCTTACCTTGTGCATTTGACGAGGTATCTATTCAGAAAGGAAAGGACTTGTTGTTGGTGGCCACCAAGGACGGGAAAAAGGCTCTTTATGATGGTAAAGGGAAACAATTGGTTCCTTTTTTCGATCAGATGCATTTTATGATGATGTCTGCACCGGAACTGCCACAATGGGTGGTGGTTGGATCTGAATTGCCGGAGGGGATGCGGTACGGTATTTACCGCCCGGGCAAGGGTTTGGTCTTGCCGGTGAAGTACAAAGAAGTGTATGCCATCTATCCAGATTTGATTGCCGGTAGGGTGGAGAATCCTCCCCAGGAAATTCATTTTTTTAACGAAAAAGGAACCTTCTTGTATGCCAAAGAGGGGAATTCTGCCGGGAGAGGCTATAACGATCAAACCATTATTCTGCGCAGGCCTGGAAAGGACTGGTTGCATTACGATAAACAGGGGAATGATCCCTTTCCTCCCGGGTTTACCAAGCCGGTCTGGATGGAGGACAGCCTGATTATAGCAGGAGAAAAGGATGCAGTCGGGTTATTCCGGCTCAATGGAGATACCGTTTTATCTCCTGTTTATACCAATATTCAGAAGGAGGGTACCAATCGCTTTATTGTCCGTACTCCCAAACGAGAATGGGGCTTGAGTGATGAAAAGGGTCGTTTTTTGATTGGGGTGCAGCCATTTTATGGACTTAATCGAGAACATTGGGAGCAAGAGGAAGTGTATATCAGCCGCAGTACAGAAGGGGGGATCTCCAATGTATATGACCGGGACGGGAACCTGCTCCTGGAGCAAGTTCAGATTTCCTTTCCGAGCTTGATGTTGATTAACCAGCTGCCGCAGCAGGAACCCTGGAGGTACCTGACCTTTCGTAAAAAAGAGGGAACCCGCCTGGGCTTGTACCATAAGGATGGCCGACAGATCTTGCCAATGGAATTTAATGCTATCCAGTATTATTCAGAGCTGCACCCATTATTAGCCTCCAAGGAGGATGCGGCCAAGCCGGGTATTTACCAGTGGCAGGCGTATAATAAAAAGGGGAAGGCCCTGCTTAACCGGGTTTTTATGGAATTAAAAGGCACCGTCTCTCCTGATTGGATCCTTGGGTTGCCCATGGAGAAAGGTGCCAAATGGGGTTTTATTTCCCTGAAGAAACCAGCGGAAGCCCAGTATATCTACGATCAAATCCTGCCTGTCTTGCACGGTTTTTATGCTGGGCAATTGGGGGGACGCTGGTACCTATTGAACGGAGAAGGCAAGAAAGTCCATGCAAAGGGCTTTGATGTAATGACCGATCCAATGAACCTGCAGTTAAATCAGTTTTATGTCGAAAAACACAAGGGCCCTTTGGTAGCCGCAGCCTTTGAAAAAGAGCCCCCATCTGGCCACTGGGTTGCCTTGACCCGCCGCGGCCTGGCGATTCCAATGAGTCCTCCGCCCTATTATGATGGGAGATCCGATATAATGCCAGACATGGTCGATGAGATGTTGGTTGAGGAAGCGCCGCCCGTTGAGGAAGTCATGGTCGCGCCTCCCCCTCCTCCCCCGCCACCAGTGGGCATCCAGACGATTCCCAGTTTCCCGGGAGGTGAACAAGCTTTGCAACAATACTTGAAAGAACAGGTCAAGTATCCTGAGCTGGCTAAAAAGAACGGTATTCAAGGAAGGGTCGTTCTTGGTTTTCAGGTGGAAGCAGATGGAAGCTTGTCCTCCATAAGGGTACTAAGGGATATCGGAGGTGGCTGTGGTGAAGAAGCCATTCGTGTAGTGAAGGGGATGCCCAAATGGCTGCCTGGAAAAAACAATGGCGTCCCTGCCCCAAGAGAGTACACCCTGATGGTTACCTTTAAAGCACCCTAATACCAGCTCATGTTATCGAAGGCCCTTTACGTTATTTGTATCTTAAGCAGCTATATCGCCTCCGCTCAGGTGCAATGGGAGGGCAGCCTGTATCGAATTGAGGGGCATACCCCACTGGTGGGTGTTTTGACCACTGAGGGGGATACCTTGCTGCCCTTCCAATTTCACAAAATTCAACCCCGGGATGGCCACCGCTTCCTGGTGTATCAGTCAGATGGGCGTTGTGGATTGGTGGATTCGTTGGGCAGCTGGGTGCTTCCGCTCCAAAAAGGGATCCTGTCTCAAATATCGGACAAGAAAGGGGATGTTTGGATCCTGTCTGGGCCGATGGGAAATTACGATGACCGAATTTTCACTTCAAGTGGTCAGGAGGTTTCCTGGGAAGATATTAGGGTCAATGGATTAACGATTCCATCCATGTATCGGGATATTCGTTTCCCAAATCAGTTTCCCAAGCAGTACCTGATGGTAAAAAACAAGGAGCAGCAATTTCACCTGCTTCGGACGGATGGACAGGTGCTGTTGGGACCAGGAATAGCCATTTCCT
>CANHDG010000090.1 GCA_947459365.1 Saprospirales bacterium | reverse complement strand
CGATTGGTTGACCCGATTGTACGTTTGCTGATTGGTATAAGCGGAAGGCACTGGTGGTCGGCTCAAGGACCTACCGAGCATATATCCCAATAATCCTGCTCCGGCAGCCGTCATGATGGGGCCTGCCATGTTGTGCCCACTGCTTCCTCCATTTTGTTGCATCAAGCGGGCTTCGGTCAAGGTAAAGGTATCCACTTTGCCATCCAGGTATTTCGCGATGATTAAGCTCGCAGAAGTATCTGGGATTGAAGTTTCATCCTCAATTTTAAATTCTTTCGGGTTGACCTCCTTAACCGTAGTGATGAGACCTTGAGCGGGCAATTCTACGGTTTGTTCCGTTCCACTGGTACATCCAGTTACGGCAGCGAAGCTTAAAAGGCCCATTGTAAATAGCCAAAAATGGTTTTTCTTTATTTTTTGTAGCATAATATGGTGTATTATTTGTTTGAAGGTGTAAGTTAAGGGTTCTATCGGATGAACAAGGGTGATATTTGTACGAATGTGGACAAATCACAGCTCAAATTCCGTTTTTTTCAGATTTATCGCTGCTATCAGTTCCTGATTTTATCCTACCTTCGCAGCTGTATGACGGATTTCCGATTTAGTGCATCCATTCAAGGACTTATTTTCGATTTGGACGGGGTGTTAGTGGACACCAGGCCGTACCATTTGGCGGCTTGGAGCAGGCTAGCGGCCCAACTAGGGGTTGAAATTGATGCCTCCCACAACGAAGTCTTGAGAGGCCTCAGTCGAATGGAGAGCCTTGAAAAAATCCTGGAGTGGGGAAACCTTTATTGTAGCGAAGCGGAAAAGCTACACTGGTCCGATGTAAAAAACAATTGGTACATCGATGCAATCACGCGTATGAGTCCGGAGGAAGTATTGCCAGGTGTTAGGTCTTTCCTTGAAACCTGTAAATCGGTAGGGAAAAAGATGGCGGTGGTATCATCCTCGAAAAATGCAAGAACCGTTCTGCAATCAACAGAGCTCGAACCGCTTTTCGATGCCGTGGTGGATGGAACCATGTTCAAAAAATCCAAACCGGCACCGGATGTGTTTTGGGTGGCTGCAGAACTTATTGGTTGCACTCCCGATGCTTGCGTTGTATTTGAGGATGCTCCTAGCGGGGTATCCGCAGCCAAGAAAGAAGGTTTTTGGACAGTAGGGGTGGGTATTCATAGAGCGCTTTGTGAAAGCAACTGGCGAGTAAGTGGTTTTGAGCAGTTAACTCCCATTTTTGAAGAGCAACACAGTGAAATTGAATAATATCGTTTAATATGAGACTAAATATCCTGTTGGGAATAATCGTGGTTTTACTCGTATACGTAACCTGTAAAACTTTTAAGAAGGAGGTTGATCCGGCCACAGGTGCCCCCCTCGGAGCCAATGGAGCCGTAGAAGAACCTGCATCAACTTATGGTGTAGCCAAAGTGCTGGGTTCCAACCCAGATTCGGCGCCTACGGTGCAAGTCCGCCAAGTACCTGAATTGGTACAAGTACCGATTGGGGCGCTTCCACCACCTTCTACTAGTCGTCGCGCTTATTTAGCTACCGGTTGGTGGCATTGTAACATGGCTATATCGGGTATCGACTCGTTGATTCACTTAAACTATACGGACAAATGGTTGAAATTTCGGGAAGACCAGTCGTTTGATATTTTGATAAAAGGCAATGTGGTAGATACAGGTCGTTGGACTTGGTTGGAAGAAAAAAATGAGTTGTATCTTTCCTGCAAAGACCCCTACATCAACAACAGTTGGAGCCTGATTGACAAAGGTTTTGTGATGATTTGGCGAGGTAACACCGCCTTGAATTTAACTGGTATTCAGGTAAGAGTCGCCTGTAGCAAGACCCAGCCAGCTTGGTAACCCCCTTGAATTCTTTTTATTATGATGTTCAAATTATCCACATACCTTTTTATCGCTGCCGCTTCCTTGATGGCCTGTGTAAATAGCTCCAAACCAAATGCCGAGTCGGCAGTTCCGGCAACTGGGAAAGTTCTTTCTTATTATCCAGAACTTCCAGATTGGGCTAGAAGTGCTGTCTTATACGAGTTGAACATACGTCAATTTTCAGAGGAGGGCAATTTTCAAGGGGTATTAGCGCAGCTGGAGCGGCTAAAAAACCTAGGAGTGGATGTGCTTTGGTTAATGCCGATTCATCCGATTGGACAAGATCGCCGCAAAGGAAGCTTGGGGAGTCCGTATTCTGTGGTAGATTATTACGCGATAAATCCCGATTTTGGAACAAAGGAAGATTTACGGGCGCTGATTCAAGAAGCACATCGCCTGGGGTTGAAGGTTATTTTAGATTGGGTGCCCAATCATACCTCCTGGGATGCAGTCTGGAAGCAAAACCACCCGGAATATTACACCAAAATTAATGGGGATTTTACCAATCCCCTCAACGAGCACGGTGAACCCATTGAAGATTGGTCCGATATCTGTGACCTTGATTACCAACAGGCTCCCACCCGTTTGGCCATGATTGAAGCCATGCGCTATTGGGTAAATGAGTTTGATATTGACGGTTATCGGGTAGATATGGCTGGATTGGTGCCGGAGGAATTTTGGCATCAAGCGAGGCCTGCTTTGGATACCTTAAAGCCTCTCTTTTTCTTATCGGAATGGCAGGATGAACCGGATCATTTCAATTCCTTTTTCCACGTAAATTACGGCTGGAAGTGGAAAGATGTCACAAAAGATATTTGGTCTGGAAAGCAAAATGCTATTTCATTGGATACCTTGCATCAATTCTTGGGATCCTTTTATCCGCCCCACTACGCCCAACTCTACTTTACCCAAAACCACGATGAGAATTCTTGGTCAGGTACCGAGGTGGAGCTTTATGGAGCTTCTGCCGACGTTATGAATGTATTAGCTTTTACCTGGCAAGGAATGCCAATGCTTTATTGCGGCCAAGAAGATGGACTGAATAAACGCATTAAGTTTTTTGACAAAGATCCGATTCGTTGGAAAAAATATGCTCGAACCCCTTTTTTCCAAAAGCTAATCAACCTTCGGCATCAAAATCAAGCATTGTGGACGGGTAAACACGGCGGTCCGCTTGAAAAATTTAGCAGTTCGGATGACAAAAATATTTATGCATTTGGACGGGAAAAGGAAGGAGATCGTGTGATCGTTATTGCGAACCTGAGTAAATTTTCGCATACCGCAACCGTTCAGATTCCGGCAGGATATGATGGAAACTATGCAGATGTTTTCGGTGCGAATACTATGCAGATAACAGGAGAAATGCGGCTGAGTTTGAAACCTTGGGAGTACTTAGTTTTGACCAATAAATAAATGGGCTTACAACACGCTGAAATCTATTTCGGACCTTCTGAGTTGCATGGAAGAGGGGTATTTGCCGCCCGGGATATCGAGCCTGGAGAAATCATTGAAATTTGCCCTGTATTAGTCTTCTCAAAAGAAGAGCTAGTGCACGTCCAGCAAACTTTTTTGGATGATTATTATTTTGATTGGGGCACGGATGGGAACTATTATGCGCTCTGTCTAGGTTATGGATCCTTGTATAACCACGAATACGAGCCGAATGCCGAGTATGGCATGGATTTCGATGCACTCACCATCGATTTTTATGCGATTAAGCATATACCGGCCGGTGATGAAATCACAGTGAATTACAATGGGGAAGCAGGGAACAGAGAAAAAGTTTGGTTTGAAAATAACTAGTTGTAAATCTTTAACTTACATTTGCGCCCCTTATGACGCAAGAAGAATACCTGAATCAGATTGAGCATCAACTACGACAACTACTTGAGGAAGTAAGACAAGATTTTGCTACACTTCCGGTAGAAACGCTTACAAGGCGTTTGCCAATGCCCAAAAAGTGGAACGTGTTGGAGTGTTTTGAACACCTGAATAGAGTGTACGCCACTGAAATTCCTAAATTGGAATACGCCATTCACAAGGCGAAAGCGAGGAAGTCTGTTCATCGTCCCACGGAGTTTCAAGAGACTACCTGGTGGGCTCAGAAATTGCGAAAAAAGTATTCTGCAAACCATTCTTGGCGAACCAGGACTTCCAAAAAATGGAATCCTTTTGGTGCAGAATTGTCCATTGCAGTGGTCAAATCTCTAATAATTCAAATAGAAAAAATGCTTCGGGTCGTCCAACAAGCTCGAGAAGTCGATCTCAATAAAACGAAGCTTAAGCGCAGCAAGTGGTCGCTCTTTTCTATCAATCTAGGAAATTTTTTGGAACTTAGTACGCTTCACACGGAAAGGCACCTTTACCAGGCCAAACAAATTTTAGTAGAAATTAAATAAATTTTAGTTTCTTTGCCAAATATTGTTGGCGATTTTGCGTTTGTTTGGTTGACTTTTTGGTGCTGACACCTTGTTTCGGACCACTTAGCTATTACCCATCGTTTATACCCAATTTTTCATTCATTAATTCCATACCATGAACAGCCGAAAAAGTACCCAGCTTCTTTTTGGATTTTTGCTTCTGTTTGCTACCGCTTTTCAATCCTACGCAGGAACATCCCCTCAATTCGGAAAAGCTGCTTACTACCACGATAAGTTTCAAGGTAGAAAAACGGCCAATGGTGAACTTTATGATAAAGAAGCCTTGACCGCTGCCCACAAAACGTTGCCTTTCGGCACCATCATTAAAGTTACCAGAATTGATAATGGGATGGCCGTGGAAGTTCGAGTAAACGATCGTGGACCGTACAAAAAAGGATTTATTGTAGACCTTTCCAGGAAGGCTGCCCAACAAATTGATCTGATTAAAGCCGGGATTACAGAGGTTAAACTGGAAGTAATCGAAACAGAGGTAGTGGCTCCCAAGCCCGTACTTTCTAAGGCAGGGGATAACAAAACTTCTACAACAGTTCCGACCCTTCCAGAGCTCACCCGCTCAGCTTCTTACAGCCCGCCTGCCGAAATAGCCAAAGGTGCCACGGCCAAAAGTGTGCAGCCAATGGAGGAAAAAGTGAAACCTCTTGAAACGGTTTCCAAAAAAGAAGAAAAAAATGCGCTCTATCAAATCGCTCTCCAAAAACTACCAATGAGCGGGTTTGGGGTACAGATCGGTGGATTTACAGCATTGGAAACTGCTTTGGATGAATTGGCGAAAGTGCAAAGAGCGACCTCTGGAGCAGGTTTGCTCAAATTAGATACGAACGAAAACGGTCAAACGCTTTATAAGGTGCTTTTGGGACCCTACTCCGACAAGTCGGTTGCTGATAAAGAACGAAAAGCTGCCTCTAAAAAGCATCCAAAGTGTTTTGTGGTAGATCTGGCAGAGTAAATAAGTAGGGCATTGTAGGATATCCTCATACCAATGCCCTGTTTTTTTTGGTGAAGGCACTGTACATTTATGCACAATGATGAAACATCCAGGCACTCTTTCCATTTCCGATTATAGTTACGAACTTCCCTCCGAACGTATTGCCACTTATCCCCTTGAAGAGCGGGATTCCTCTAAGTTGTTGGTTTTTAAAAATAGACAAATTCAAGAGGATCGCTATACGGGCCTTGCTGACTACCTGCCTGAGCATTCGTTACTGATTGTTAACAATACCAAGGTGGTCCAGGCTCGGCTTTTGTTTAAAAACCAAAACGCGGGAAAAGTTGAACTCTTTTGTCTTGAACCACCAGCAGGAGTAGAGGTGGCAGTTGGAATGGCCTCCTCCGGAACGGTAGATTGGGTTTGTATGGTGGGTGGAATAAGTAAATGGAAGGAAGAAACCCTCCAACTTCAGGTCGGTATATATGTGTTGAAGGCTCGGATCATCGAGCGATTTAGAGAGGCGGTCTTGATCCGTTTTGAGTGGGATCCACCGCACAGGAGTTTTGCGGAGCTGTTGGATGGAGTAGGGGTTTTGCCAATTCCACCTTATTTGAAACGAGGGACTGAATCGATTGATCTGGAACGGTATCAGACTATTTTTGCCGTTGAAAAGGGCTCGGTGGCTGCGCCCACAGCAGGCTTGCACTTCACAGAGCGGGTTTTTGCTCAATTGGCTGCAAAATCTATTTTCCCAACTTCTATAACACTTCATGTTGGAGCAGGCACTTTCAAGCCGGTAAAAGCGGATCGCATGGAAGATCATTCCATGCACGCAGAGTTTATTGACGTGGAACGCAGTGTGTTGGAGCAGCTGGTTTCAAGCAAGGATCATACTATGGTTGTGGTAGGAACCACTTCCATGCGGACAATCGAGAGCCTTTATTGGTTAGGGGTGAAACTTCTGAAGCAACCTGACACCCCGCCTGGGCTTCTGCATTTGGAGCAATGGGAACCTTATGAACTGGAGGAATTAGGTATTTTACCGATGGCAGCAATGGAAGCCTTACTTCATTGGATGGACCAGCATCAATTAGATAGCTTGGTTGGTACAACTGGGGTATTGATTGCTCCTGGTTATCGGTTCAAGTTGGTAGATGCCTTGATTACCAATTTTCACCAGCCTCAGAGTACCTTGATTTTATTGGTAGCAGCGCTGATTGGAGAGGACTGGAGAAAAGTGTATCAATATGCCCTGGACAATGATTTCCGATTTCTAAGTTATGGAGATGGGAGTTTGTTGTTCCGTCATTAAGCGAGTTAAAAAAATAGGCTGCTATCCGAGTGGATAGCAGCCTATTTAGAAGAGAATGCTCAATCGGTTGATTAGCGGCGAACAGCGTCAACGATCGATTTGAACGTTGATGGGTTGTTAAGAGCCAAATCAGCTAGTGCTTTCCGGTTAAGACCAATATTTTTCTGAGCAAGCGCGTGAATAAAACGGCTATAGCTCAAACCCTCAGGGCGAACAGCGGCATTGATACGAGCAATCCAAAGGCGACGGTAAACGCGCTTTTTGAATTTACGGTCACGGAATGCATACTGCCAACCTTTTTCAAGGGTGTTTTTAGCAACGGTGTACACTTTTGAACGAGCGCCGAAGTAACCGCGTGCGGCCTTCATAATTTTTTTCCTGCGGGCGCGACTGGCAGGATTGTTGGTAGCTCTAGGCATGTTTAAAATTTTTAGTGCGATACAGAGGCGGCATTTCCGCGCTTAGGATCTGTATCCTCGTTAAAAAGAAAGGTTTAGATCGCGAGCAGGCGCTCGATACGAGCGTGTTCCGCCGGATGAACGATTAAGCTACCACGTCCATGACGTTTTGCTTTTTTCGTTTTTTTACGCATCAAGTGGCGCTGATTCGCTTGCGAACGCTTTACTTTCCCCGAGCCGGTCACTCGGAAACGCTTCTTCGCGCCGGAGTGGGTTTTTACTTTTGGCATAACGCAAAAAATGATTGTGTTTAAAAGAGGCGCAAATGTACGCTATTTTTGAATAACTGCAAAAATATGTCAATTATTTTTGCAGAGCTGGTTTAAAAATCGTGACAGTTAAAGCCGCTAGACCAAATCCGAATACATTCCAAAGTGCCAGGTAGAGCACGTAAGGGCCCATCGGTTGGGGTTTAGGATGAGCAAGCTCTGCTTGTATACTGTTGATATCCTGTCTGAGCTGGTTCATTACCTGGGGGTCGCCCATTCCGGTTTCCAGTTGTTGCTGTGCATTTTGTAATTGTAGGCTTAATTCAAGTTGATTAAGCTGCGGATCGTACAAATGGAGGGCATAAAGGGTCAACCAAAAGAAGACATTCGCTACTGTAAAGGTTAGAAAGGGCGCGCGCACTCTCTCTCGGAACGAGCCTCCGCCAGTAATTCGGTCTGCTTCTTTGAGTGCCAAAAACATAGCGATAGGGTGGATACCCAACGTCGGAAACCAATACGCAATATTGGCGTCGGTGAGATAATGGATGGAAAGGCTGTAAACAACCAGCAGGTAGGCTGCCAGTACTATTCCACTAATAATTCCAAATTTCATTAGAACCGTTTTTAGATTGTTGGAAGTGCGCCGGCTGGGTATTGCATAGTGACACAATGTAGTGAGCCATGTTGTTCGATCAATACCCTGCAATTTATACCGGTGATCTCGCGATCGGGGAATACATTTTTTAGGATAGATAGGGCTTCCATATCCTGCTTTACCTCATAAGTGGGAACTAGAATGGCACCGTTAATAATCAAAAAATTAGCATAGGTGGCGGGAAGTCGATTTCCTTCCAAATCCCAGCAGGGATCTGGCCACGGCAAGGCCACTAGCTTGTAAGGCAGCCCTTCCAAAGTACGGAATGATTTTAACTCTGCTTCCATTTCCTGAAGAGCTGAATAATGTTCATCCTCAGGGTCATCGCACTTTACATAAGCGATGGTATCGGGATGGCAAAAACGAGCAAGGGTATCGATATGAGAATCAGTGTCATCACCAGCAAGGTATCCGTGGTGAAGCCATAACACCCGCTCCAAACCAAGTTGTTGTTTGAGTATTGCTTCAATCTCAACCTTGGATAGGTGTGGATTTCGGTTGGGAGAAAGTAAACACTCAGCAGTAGTTAACAAGGTGCCCATTCCGTCAGATTCCAATGCTCCACCCTCGAGGACGATCCCACCATGCTGGTAAAAAGGCACGAGCAGATTTTGTTTCACCAGTTGTTGGGTAATAAGGTTGTCTTTATCCGCAGGAAATTTAAGTCCCCAGCCATTAAAAACATAGTCAAGGATCAAGGGTTGGTCGTCATTATAAATGGTGATTCCTCCGTGATCCCTGGCCCAAGTATCGTTGGAGGGGAGTTCGATCCAGTAAATTGGAAACGTATTGGGGGCTGAGAAATATTTTTTTACGGTTTCAACATTGTTACAAACCATTATTACGGGTTCAAAACGAGTGATAGCTTGAACAATATCCACAAAGCAGGGAATTACCTCTGACAAAATTGGGGCCCAGTCACTTTGTTCGTGTGGAAACGTGAGCTGGACCGCACTTTGGGGCTCCCATTCTGCTGGGAATCTTCTCATAGGTTGTTTAATTTTCCGGCAAAGGTACAAAAGGGTAGGGTTTTCAGTTCTTCCTCCGAAAAATATTGGGAGTCGCTTAATTACAAGGTTCAAAAGAGGATACTCGAGGGTTTTATTTTTTTTGTCCCTACAGAACAAAATTGCTCGGACAATAATTTGGTTCTATTTGATGTGATTTTGGAGTTTCCGAATTAAATTTTGTTGAATCCTTGGTAAAAAAATTTGAAAAAAGTATTGTCAGAAATACCAAACGAATATATACCTTCGCCCTGTCTTAGTGAACAGGATACACCACCTTACATCTACTCAAGTCCTGCTTTTTGTACCGAATAAAACCCTGCCGACTCCCTTAATATCAAAAACTATTCTATACACATTCAAAACGTGAAGTATACTTTATCACTAAACTTAACTCAAATTCGTATGAAGTTTTCAAACACCTTGTTTAAGGGTAGCATTTTGGTTGCCCTTCTGGTGATGCTGACTGCGGCGGTTTCCGCACAGCGCACCGTGAAAGGTAAGGTTACGGATGCCGAAAATGGCGAAGGCCTGGTCGGAGCAACTGTAACCGTTGTGGGTACCACCCGCGGAGCAACCACTGATGTGGACGGTAATTATTCTGTCGAAGTTCCTAGT
Source organism: Saprospirales bacterium (assembly GCA_947459365.1). GTDB lineage: Bacteria > Bacteroidota > Bacteroidia > Chitinophagales > Saprospiraceae > M3007. The sequence goes on along the minus strand of CANHDG010000090.1, from coordinate 2,314 downwards.
GGATCAACCCAATTGCGCTTTTCCTACACAGGTTACACAGAGCAGGTGGTTGCTTTGGCTGCATCCAATGTGGTGAATGTAGCAATGGCTCCAGGTTCTGTACTGGATGAAGTAGTTGTAGTTGGTTACTCTGCTGCAAAAAAATCAGATCTAACAGGTGCCGTTACATCCGTTGGAGAGAAAGATTTCAACCAAGGTCTCGTTACTGCTCCGGATCAATTGATCCAAGGTAAAGCGGCTGGTGTTCAAATCGTGAACAACAGCGGTCAGCCAGGCGGTGCGACCACGGTTCGTATCCGCGGTACGTCTTCCATTCGTGCGGGCAACAATCCGTTGTTCGTAGTAGATGGTATCCAGTTGTCTGGTGGCTCAACTAAGCCAGGTGTAAATTCTGGTGATCTTGGCTCCACTGCAGGATCAAACCCACTCAACTACCTGAACCCTTCTGACATTGAATCAATTCAGGTACTAAAAGACGCGTCTGCGACGGCTATTTATGGTTCCCGTGGTGCAAACGGTGTTATCATCATTACTACCAAGCGTGGTAAGGCAGGTACTCCAACCGTACAATTCAACACCTCTGTTGGTGGAAGTTCCATTCTGAAGGAGTACGATGTACTTTCTGGTGATGAATACCGCTCTGCATTGAACTCTTACGGCCTTACTAATGGTGACTATGGTTCTAGTGTGGATGCAATGGGTGAAATTCTTCAGACTGGTATCGTTCAGAACCACAGCATTGCTGTTTCTGGTGGTAGCGATGGTGGCACCTACCGTATCGGTCTGAGCTACTTGGATCAGGAGGGAATTATCAAAACCAACGGCCTTCGCCGTATCAACGCTAACATCAATGGTTCTTACAAGTTCCTTGAAAGCAAGCGTTTGGGATTGAACTTCAACTTGATCACTTCTCAGTCACGCGACAATGGCCCTGCTATCTCTACAAACGCTGGTTTCCAGGGTAGCTTGATTGGTAATGCCCTTCAGTGGAATCCAACACACCCATTGTACGAAGCTGACGGAAGTCCAGTGATTGTTCCTCAGTTTGGTAACACTTCTATCAACCCAGTAGCTTTGTTGGATGCATACCGCGACCAAACAAACACGGTAGACGTACTTGCTCGCATTGAGCCATACTACCAGATTTCTGACAACCTAACTTACCGCATGGCGTTCAACGTAACGCATGGTAACGGAGACCGTCGCTCTCAGTTGGCTCGCTGGATCAATTTCCAGAACATCCAAGGCCGTGGTTTGGCTAGCTACTCTGCAAACAAGCAGACGTACCAAGTACTTACCCACACGTTGGAGTACAAAAAGTCGTTGGAATCTGGTATCAACATGACAGCATTGGCAGGTTATGAGTACCAAAACCGCCGCTCTAGCGGTCTTGGATTCTCAGCGCTTGGCTTTGAATTAGATGATTTTGATTACACAAACATCTTCCAAGCTTCTCAGCCAAACACTCGTACTGTTGGATCAGGTGCAGCTCCTGTAACTGAATTGCAGTCTTACTTCGCTCAGGCAAACTTCAATTTCAGCGAGCGTTTCTTGTTGACAGCTACCGTTCGTGCGGATGGTTCTAGCAAATTCGGTGCAAACAACAAGTATGGTTACTTCCCATCTGCTGCTGCTGCATGGAACTTACACAACGAATCGTTTATCAAAGGAAGTGCGTTTGATCAGCTGAAACTTCGCGTAGGGTACGGTTTGACTGGTAACTCTGAGTTCGATGCTGGTGCAGCTCAAGAGAGCTATTTCATCTCTAATAACAACAACAAAACGGTTGTTGGATTGAGCAACGTTGCTAACCCAGATTTGAAATGGGAAACAACGACTACTGCTAACATTGGTGTTGACTTTGCTATGTGGAACTACAAGTTGAGTGGTTCTGTGGAATACTTCAACCGCAACACAAGCGATCTGTTGTTCCAATTCCCAACGATTCAGCCAGCTCCTGCTGCGTTGTACTGGATCAACCTTCCAGGTAACTTGATCAACTCTGGTGTTGAATTGGCGTTGAATTCTTTGGTGGTTGATCGGGAAAACTTCAACGTGAGCGTAGGTGCTAACGTAACGTTCCTACAGAACAAGTTGACCAACTACAACGGCCCACGTATTCCTTACGGTGAAGTTTTCGGACAGGGTAGTTCTGGCGCTGTTAGCCAGTTGATCGCTGACGGTCAGCCATTGAACTCTTTCTATACTCGTCAGTTCTTGGGAATCAACCCAGAGACTGGTCAGAGCGAGTACGTTGGTGGTTCTGCTGAAACACCTGACTTCGTTGGCAATCCAAATCCAAATGTATTGGCTG
>CANHDG010000089.1 GCA_947459365.1 Saprospirales bacterium | reverse complement strand
TCAAGCAGGCGCTCGGTATGGGCTCAAAGCAAAGATTCATGCGAATGAGCTAGGACTTACAGGTGGAGTACAAACTGGGGTTGCACAAGGGGCACTCTCGGTTGACCATTTGGAGCACTGCGGTCCGGAGGAGATTAGCAGCCTAGCCGGGAGTGCTACCATTCCTACGCTGCTTCCTTCTTGCGCCTTTTTCCTGGGACTACCTTATGCCCCTGCCAGAGCGATGTTGGATGCGGGATTACCGGTGACCCTTGCAACGGATTACAACCCGGGCTCCTCCCCTTCCGGCAACATGTCGTTGGTGGTTAGTCTGGCATGTATCAAAATGAAAATGCTTCCGGAGGAAGCCCTACAAGCAGCCACCATCAATGGAGCAGCTGCGATGGAGCTGAGTGCACAGTGTGGTAGCATCAGCCGGGGAAAACGAGCCAATTTGCTACTGACCGACCCTATGCCCTCCTTAGCTTACCTACCCTACTCCTTTGGAAGCTCCGCCATTCGGCAAGTACTAATCAATGGATTGCCATTTTAAGACAAAAGCTCATGACAATAAATTGCCAATCAAAGCGTTCAGCAAAGGATCGCTGGACAAATCTTAAAATTAGTGATTTATTAGGCTCCTTATCCAAATTTGACTACTTTTGCGGCAATTTACCGTTGATTAACGGTATTTAAAGGCTTCGATAGCCTCGTACTGAAAGCTATTTTAAGGTAAAAATATTCTTTAATATATTAATCGACAAACAGCGTTTTGAAAAAGCAGCGAGTCTGTCGTTAAATACATCCCATTTTTATATCGATCAATCCGTTGTAAATTCTACTCAGCGATGAAAAAACTTCTAATCCTGGCAACTATCCTTGCCTCCTCGTGCATGCTCTTTGCACAAAATCCGGTCAGTATCGGACTTCCCAAAGAACCCGCCACGGCTAACAGCCACCCCAATCCAGATGTTGTTTGCAATAATTTTGCCGGCACGTTTACACTTGGGCCAACTGGTACCAATACCCAAAGTAACGATCTCACCCTAGATACCTTGTATCTGTGTGGCGGGGACTCTATTTTCATCGATCACAACGGAGATTTCAACCTGAGCGGCGATCCAAATCCGGCTACTACGCCCGGGATTTCTTATGCCTTTTACAATTGTCAGCCTAATAATACAGGGCCTACGCTTCAAAACATCATAGGGAGCGCCCTTCCGCCCTTGGCCCCAGACCCCTGTCTGCTAAGCACTCCTCCTGCAGCCAACGGAATTTGGGTTTCCCCCAGTACTCCAAATGGAGATACTTGGTTTTTCAACAGTGGTTTTTTACAGACCAACTTTAACGCAGGGCTGCCCATGCTGCTGCATTTTGCCCCCATTACGATCGATAATGTGGCAACCAATGGGTTTGAGCCCGCTGCACAGGGATTCCCTCCCGGCCCTTGTGTAAATGTAAATACGGCTTCTGCCTTTGAGGTGGTGTACTTGAATCCGATTCAAATGATTGGATTTACCAATCCCTACCAAGGTAACAATTGCCTAGGCCGATTCAAAATTGAAGGTGGATTTCCAGAATGGCAGGCAAACGCGCTGTACACAGTGGACATCTACTTGAAATCGGATCCCAGTGTAAAGGCACTCATTGCCAACCCATCGAATCAGATCAAAAGCAACGTGAGCATAGTCTTCAGTATTCCCCAGCCCGGAACCTACGTGGTTCGGATTGAGGATGGAAAAAGCTGTGGTTTGATGCAGGAGGTGAACATGACTACTTGCAATGGAGCAAGTAATATTGTTTTTCAATTACCAGCTAGTACTCAGGTGGAGCCAGGTGATGCGTTCTGCTTGCCGATTACAACCAATAACTACACGGATGTTCAAGGCTTTTCCTTCTCGCTTGGCTGGGATCCAAGTTTGTTTCAGCTATTGCCTGGAGCAAACAATTTCATCCAGAATGTCAACCCAGACCTAGTAGATTTTGACCCGGTTATTTTCACGAATACAACCCAAGCAAACAATGGCTTCCTGGGAATTGTAAATATTGCTACCATCCCTGCCACCCTCAGCCCAAATGAAGTGCTGATGGAGGTATGTTTTCAATCGATTTCCCAGCAAGACAGCATATGTTCCACCGTTGTATTTACTAATACCCCGTCGGCTGTGAATGCATCGAACAGTATTGGACAAGAATTAGCTTTTGAAGGAATTCCTGGAGAAGTTTGTGTAGAATATGACTCGGTAGCCATCACAGCGGTTCCACAGCCCCTCGGATGTAACAGCAGCAACCTGGGCTACCAGATTACCATCACTGGGGGATTACCACCTTATGAGCTAAGCTGGCAACAACTCCCAGCTGGAGCGGTGCCTTCTGCTTCTGGAATCAATGCCAATACTCCATTTTTTATCACCTTGACACCAACAGGCACCTACCCAGTTCAATACAGGCTGGTAGCCATTCCACAAAATGGAGTCGATGTGTTCAATGCAGATACCCTTATTCTTACGATCAACCAGCCTCAGACACTCGGTGCGGCGCTGAACCTCACTGATTTACCCACCTGTAATGGCGGATCAGATGGTTCTGTTTCTGCACAGGTCTTTCTAGGCTCCACATTGGTAACCAACCTCTCGGGATTCAGTTTTAGCTGGACAAAGAACGGGGTGCCCGTAAGTGGTGGTTCCAGCCTCAACAATGTGAGCGCTGGCACTTATAATGTAACCGTTACCCAGCTTAGCACCGGTTGTACCGCAGTGGCTTCTGGAACGCTCGGCAATCCGCCTGCAATGAATGATGGAGCGGTTCAAATTACCCCAGCCACTTGTACGGGAGTTGCTGATGGGGAAATTGTCTTCCCGATGACCGGTGGAAATCCTTTCAGCGGTGGCGCTTATCAGTTTCAGGTTCTTTATGCAGATGATTGTTCGAATCCAAACAAACAAGTTATTGACAATAACGGATTAGGCAACCCATACGTTCGTACCGATCTACTTCCTGGTTGCTACAAATTTGTAGTAACCGATGCCAGTGGATGCGTTTTCACCGACTCCGTGACTGTTTTTGCCACCCGAAATGTCAGCCTCAGCGAAACCAACGCCGTTTCTCCAACCTGCTTTGGATTAACCAATGGAGTACTGAGCGTAAGTATCACAGAAACACCTGCACAGCCAGGTGGTCCGGTGTACGACTTTTCCTGGTTGCCGATTGGATCTGCCACCAGCGGGGTGATTACTCCAGCGGGCCCAGGCGCCAATAGCACGAATACAGGAGTCAGTGCTGGATCCTTCTTCGTAACCGCCGTAAATGCCTTAGGTTGTTCCGATACCTTGACCGTCGAATTGGGTCAACCCGCTCAATTTATCGTTGCTCCACTTACGGTGAACAACCCTAGTTGTGTCAATGTCACCAGCGGAGCTCTTTCTGTGATTGGTTTGGGCGGTGCTGGAAACCCGGCCAACTTTACATATATTTGGAATCCAGCAGCCACCGGTTCAGCGCTTTCTAACTTAGGTGCAGGAACCTATTCTGTGACTGCCACCGATGCAAACGGCTGTACTGCCGTTTATGATACCACGCTGGCTTTACCGCCTGCACCGGTTATTAATGGTATCACTGCGACCCCACTGGTGTGTGGAAATGATGGTGCCTTAACTGTAAATGCACCCACAGCCGTAGCCTTCAACTGGGCCGCCACAGGTGGCTCCGTAATCAACACTCCAAACTTAGCGACGATTTCCGGTCTGGCAGGCGATACTTACACCGTTACGATAACCGATGCGAATGGCTGTACCAATACCAGCTCTGCTACCCTGAGCCCCGTTCAGCCCCTTGTAGTAGCGAGTACAACGGTAGTCAACCCTTCCTGCTTTGGATACAACAATGGGTCTATCGCTATTGGAGTTGCTGGAGGAACACCCGGATATAATTACAACTGGTCCACGACTGCCGCGCCACCCAACAGCCCAGTTATCCCAGCAATTCTTTCTGCTGGTACCTACTCAGTGACTGTAACAGATAGCAAAAGCTGTACAGCGACCGCCTCATTCAACTTAGTAAATCCTCCTCAAATAGCCGTGGTTGTAGCCTCCGCTACTCCAACTACTTGCTTCGGCGATTGCAATGGCGCCCTTACCATCACAGCCAGTTACCAACCCGGTAGCGACTTTAATTTCGTATGGCAGGATGGTGGTAGTACGGATTCCATTCGGACTAACCTTTGCTCTGGAGTAACAACCGTTACGGTTACAGAACAAAGTGCCTCTCAGTGCTTCGTCATTCAAGAACTCACCGTTCCAAGCCCTGCCCCAGTCACGATCGACCCGGCGGAAACTACCCTCAAAAATGTCACCTGCAATGGGGGTGCTGACGGCAGTATCTGCATCGTAGGAACCGGCGGAAACAGCGCTCCTTATTCCTATTCCTGGGCCCAAGGAGGAACGACCAACTGTTTATTCAACCTAACCCAAGGAAACTATACAGTGACCATCACGGATAATACAGGATGCTCTGGCACCTATACCGCGGTGGTGGCGCAACCCACTCCGATTGCCATTAACCAAGATTTATCCAATTCTCTTGAAATCAGCTGTTTTGGAGACGATGATGGTGCACTTGCGGTGATTGCCAGCGGTGGAAACACTGCTCCAGTAGGCGTGACTCAATATACCTACGCTTGGTCAGATGGCAGTAATCAAATTGGAACAACCAATCCAATCAGTATGCTGATGGCAGGTTCTTATTCCGTTACCGTTTCGGATTACCTCGGTTGCACAGGTAGCACAGCGCTCAACTTGTTTGACCCTCCAGCTGTGCAAGGTGATTATGTTTTGGGCGAGCCCCTGCGCTGCTTTGGAGATGAAACAACCATCAATGTGATCAATGTTCAAGGGGGTTCCGGTGCGCCTTTCACCTACACCATTGATTACGGAGTTCCAATTACAACCGATTTAGGTTCCATAATCACCGGTGGCGCTCACTTTTTGACGTTCTTGGACAAAAAAGGCTGCGAAAACACGATTGAAATAGTGATACCTGAACCCGATGAGATTATCATCACCTTCAGTCCTCAAATGGTAGAACTTGAACTGGGCGATTCCCTTACACTCACCCCGTTCATCACCGGTTCAACCCCTGCCAGCTTCCAATGGGAGCCAGCTAGCTTCTTCACCAACCCAGATACGCTTCAACCTAATTTGTACACGTTCCAATCTGGTACCGTCACCCTGACCGTCACCGATGCAAATGGTTGTACAGGAATAGGTACCGTGAATATCCAGGTGGATCCAAACCGCAATGTGTACATTCCTAATATCTTTAATCCCGGTAATCGCTTTGGAGAAAACGACTTCTTCATGCCAGGCATAGGAGTAGGAGTAGAAACCATCAACTACATGCGCGTTTATGATCGCTGGGGACAATTATTATACGAGCGGGAGGCTTTCCTGCCAACTGATCTGGAACTTACCAGTGGTTGGGATGGCCGATTCAGAGGAAAATTTGTTGATCCCGGTGTGTATGTTTACGCCATCGAAGTAAAATTCCTGGATAAAAAAGTGCTCTTGTACCGCGGAGATATCACCGTGGTTCGATAAACACGCTGTCCTTTAATTACAAGAGGCCCTTTCCAGAATCTGGGAAGGGCCTCTTTTTTGTACTCGCACCAACGCCTATGTATCCTATATTGAAATACACCCGCTACGAACATTACTGCCTCCAATACTAAACCAAGCGGATAGGACGAAAGAAAGATCTTACAAAGGAAAAAGGGGACGACTAGGAGAAGGTTTAACGAATTTAGACTCGTTTCAAAATGTATAAAGAAGCCATTTTCAATGGTCCTTCCTTGGAATCATTGAACTCTTGAGATACTAATTGCTAAAGAGTAAAAAAGTAGACGGGCGTTTTATTCTCCGCTTTTCTTCTTTCTAAAAGAACTAACCAAAGTAATCCAGCGCATTTCCAATACCCCTAGAATTGCTTCCCGAATAATTCTCAAGGACATTTTGGACTGCCCTTTTTCCCGATCTTTGAAGGTGATGGGCACTTCCTTTACTTGATAACCCAATGCGTAAGCCGCATATTTCATTTCAATTTGAAAGGCATAGCCGATAAACCGAATTTTATCAAAATCAATCGCTTCCAAAACCGCCCTTTTGTAGACAATAAATCCGGCGGTGGGGTCCGCTACCGGCATCCAAAGTACGAGTCGGACATAAATGGATGCCCCCATTGATAGAAAAATGCGATCAAAAGGCCAATTAACCACCTTCCCCCCTTTGCAGTACCTCGATCCAACCGCTACATCCGCTCCCTCGACTACACATTTCCGAAGCAAGCGGGGCAAATCATTTGGATCGTGCGAAAAGTCAGCATCCATCTCAAACAGGTAATCATACTCTTTGTCAATCCCCCATTTAAAGCCTGCGATGTAGGCAGTACCCAACCCCAACTTTCCAGAACGCTCTAAAAGGTGCACCCGACCAGCAAATTCATTGATTTGCAGCCCGCGAACGATCTCCGCAGTTCCATCCGGCGATCCATCATCTACAATAAGAACCTGGAACTGATCGGGTAATGACAATACAGCCCGGAGAATAGCTTCAATATTCTCCCGCTCATTGTAGGTGGGTATGATGACAAGTGCGTTCGACAAGTTATGAACAGGGTTGGAGGAAAAAATTATTGACAAGGAATCGCATCGACTCTTCTACCATGACGGCCTCCCTCAAAAGGGGTCTGGATAAATATTCGAACCATGGCCTGTGCCAAGATTTCTGGAACGAAACGAGCTGGAATAGCAAGAACATTGGCATCGTTGTGCTGACGAGCTAACTCCGCAATTTCTTCGGTCCAACACAAGGCACAACGGATATCTTGATACTTATTGGCCGTGATAGCTACCCCATTTCCAGATCCACAGAGTAAAATCCCCCGTTCCGCCTGACCCTCGTGCAACGCATTGGCTACCGCATGGGCAAAAGTGGGGTAATCAACCGATTCTGAAGAGTGCGCACCAAAATCAAGCACCATGTGGCCCTCCTTTTGCAACATTTCAACCAAACCGTCTTTATAGATAAATCCAGCGTGGTCACAGCCAATGGCTATTTTCATAAGTTCAACTATTTTGTCCGCAAATATAACGGTCAATTGGCGAAACAGGTGTGTCACCCCACAGATTTTGGGTTGTATTCACAAGATTAATGAAATACTTAACTTCTGCCTTCCTCCAAAACTGGCGGTTACTGCCCTAGGAGCCAAAGTGTCCCCGCTCCCCTTCGCTTTTTGCCCTTTCCCCAATAGAAATACTAGAGGATGTGTCTAACTGGTTTTGACCAGAATGAACCCTAGGTCCGTATTGCCAAAGAAGAACAAGGAAGTTTGCTTATCTTTCCGCCCATTATTATATTCAACTGCTTCCCTATGCTACACGCATCCCTTAAGTCTATTATTCTTACCTCCGTACTCACCCTGTTGGGCATACTAACCGCCCATGCACAAGGTACCACTGACCCCTCAGAGGCCCAAAAACAATACCCCAGTAAAACCCAAGCTGTTCGTCTGGGAACAACCCCTGCTTTAAGGGATCTAAGCCCTCATACCCAAGCTCCCCAACCCCCACTAACCAAAACCTGGTCCAAGCGTAACTATTTTTTTCCAAACGAACTCCGAAATCCAGATGCCCTACCCAAAAACGGAGACCCTTTAGTTCGAAAAATACCGAATAACGCCGAAAATGGGCCACAAATCGTCCCCGGCCTCAACCTGGAAGGACTTAGTGAAGAGTGGATTACCCCCCCGGATCCGGTCGGTGATGTGGGTCTCCAGCATTACATGCAAATGATTAACTCCTCCGGCGGATCCTCGTTCCAAATTTGGGACAAACAAGGACAATCCGTTTATGGTCCTGCCTACACCAGTACCATCTGGAGTCAGGTGGGGAGTGGCTCCATCGGTGACCCTATAATCAATTATGACCACGACGCTCAGCGATGGGTTATGATGGAAATGCAGGGATTTGGCGAAAACCAATTAGTACTGGCTGTTTCGGCTGACAGTGACCCTACCGGTGCCTGGACCGCCTGGCGAATCCCCACACAAGGATTCCCAGATTATCCGAAACTCTATATCTGGCACAATGCCTATTATATTACAGTAAATGAAATCGTAAACACCAATCAATGTGCTGGATATGCCCTCAACAAGGAAGCCCTTCTGAATGGGGAAGAATTGATTGATGCCTATCGTTTTAACCTGCCAAATTACCAAGCCATCCGATACCAACCCGCCACTGGAGTCGACTGGATCGGAGGCCCTCCCCCTCCCGCCGGAAGTCCTGGAATGATTTTTCGGGTGTACGATGATGCCTGGGATGGAGGACAAGACTTGTTACAATTATGGGAAATCTTTGTAGACTGGAACAATCCAGGCAACAATTACGCTTTTGGCCCCACTAATTTCCCCACCGCTCCCTTTGAAACCAGGGTTTGCTTTGGAGGTGGTCTATTCGACTGTATTGAACAGCCCGGGCACCCCGCTGTGACCAGGATTACCGCTTTGGAAAATATTATCATGTTTAGTGCCCCCTACCGGCGCTTCGACACCCACGAATCCATCGTGCTGAACCACATCACCGATATCTCCAGTCAAGTTGGAGATGGAGGAGATGCCGGTATGCGCTGGTACGAACTCAGAAGAGATTCCGGAGATCTAAGCTGGTATATCCGCCAACAAGGAACCTATGCCCCAGATCAGGAAAACCGTTTCACGGGCACCTTGGCCATGGACGCACAAGGAAATATTGGCGCGGGCTATTCAACCGCCTCCCAACTCACCTTTCCAGGACTGCGGATTACTGGCAGACGGATTAGTGATCCGCCCGGAGAGATGCCCATCCAAGAGTTCACGCTTGTCCCAGGTGGAAAAAGCCATACAGGAGATAACCGTTGGGGCGACTACTCCAGTATGTCAGTAGATCCTGTAGATGGCAAAACGTTCTGGTTTACAGGTGAATACCAGCCCGCCAACAAAGCCTGGGGCACCCGAATCGGCACCTTCCAAATTCGCCGAGACACCTTTGATATTACTCCGGAGGCAATCCCAAGCCCCATGAGTTCTGCCCTCTTAAATGCCGATCAGGTAAGTGTGCAAATTCTGAATGGAGGAATCGAACCTGCCAATGGCTTCTCCGCTCAACTTTTTGTTGACCAGATTCTGATAGCCACCGAAACCATAACCGGCACCCTGCTTCCAGGTGAAACCCTTATCCATACCTTCCAACCAAATGTAAACTGGAATGCCATCGGAGAAAAACACCTGATCACAGTGGTAACCAACTGGGGGCTCGACCAGTTCAACCGCAATGATACCGTCAGTACCCTCGTAGAAAAACTCACCTCCTTTAATGCCGCTATCCCAGGTGCAGCAGATCTACCCAACCTAATCTGCACCCCAGATTATACCCTCAAACTCCTATTACGAAACGCCTCTGGCTTACCCATGACCAGCGCTGAAGTCCGCTGGAGAATAGGAAATCAACCGCAAAATAGCATTTTTTGGACAGGAAACCTTCCACCTGGTGCACAGGACACCCTTCTTGTCCCAATCACCGGCCTAACCGGCACCCAGTCACTCTTCAAAGCACAAGTGTACCTCCCCAATGGACAACTAGACCAAGATACCACCAACGACAAAATCAGTCAAAAAATCTATACCAACCTCAGCGGTGCCTTCCTAACCGCCCAAGCAACCACCAACCTGGGTATTCTCAGCTATGAAATCCGACAGGTCAACAACGACCTGTTAGACAAAGGAACGTTTAGCTCCGGGGCTCAAGTACGGGAAATCTGCAGCGCCAACAATACTTGCTATAAAATTATCCTCCGTTCCACAACCTTTAAATGGGAGGGCGACTTTAAACTGTACGATTTGTTTGGCAACCTGCTCGCAGCTATTACCATCGCTAGTCCACAAACCCAAACGATTTCGTTCTGTACCCCTAACCGAAAAAACCAAGATGTAGGCGCCATTTCGCTGGTGGAGCCCACGTCTGGACCCAACCTGGGAGCAGCAGAACCTGTCAGCATCCAAGTGCGAAACTTTGGGCTTCAGACCGCTGAAAATGTCCAAGTTTCATGGCGTTGGCCAGGAGGAAATTGGAACCAAGCTCCGCTTCAACCTACCATCCCCGCTGGAGCAGCCACCACTGTCTCCTTCCCAGATGCGCCTGCGGACTTGTCTACGGTCGGACAAACCTACTTACTCGAGATAAAAGCTACGATAGCGGGGGATGAAACACCCCAGAACGACCAAAAAACCATCCCTATCCTACACAAAGCCCAAGTGGACCTTGCCTTTTTAGGCATCCAGGCGCGGGCTTGCAACCGCCCCGATGAAAATGAAGCTGAAATATTGGTGGAAAATACTGGACTCTCCATCATAGATAGCTTTGAGATAGAATACACTCTCAATGGCGGGGTTCACACCTATTTCATTCCCCAAACGTACCTGTTACCCGGAGAAAAACGCGGAATTGTGCTCAGCCTTGCCAATGCGCAGAATGGCAATAATAACCTTTCAGCTCGAATCACCCGCGTAAATGCAGAGAATCAAGATCAATTCGCCGACAATGATGCCGCCACTACCCAGTTTGAAGTAGCAGCGGATCGAATTCCCGTTGAGTTATACATTGGCCTGCAAGAAAAACCCAGCGAAACATCCTGGGAGTTCTACGCCGGGAATGGAACACTTATCGCCGCAGGTGGCGGCTATGCTGTTAATTATCTCGCTGTTTTTGAAACATTTTGCCTAGAAAACGACAGCTGTTATTACTTCCGGCTATTGGATGCAGCGGGGAATGGGTTTGAAGGAAATGCCCTTTTACTTAATAAGTTAACCAATCAACCTATCTGGAACTATAACCCGGCTACCGATACGTTCAGCGTTTCAATTAGCTCTCCCCTGTTTTGCCCCAGCAGCCCCTGTGCTAACTTCCTCCCGAACTTGCAGATTCAGAATACCTCTGCGGCCACCACAGCAGACGGTGGGGTCACTGCGATTGTTCAAGGAGGAACGCCCCCATACAGATACAGCCTAAACGGCTCTGTTCCCAGCAATTCCAATTCTTTCACCGGGCTAAGCAGTGGAGCCTATGTCTTAGCCGTATTTGACGCAGGCGCCTGTGCGGGCTACTACCCCTTCTTTATTGGAACAGTTGGAACCAGCGCGCAGCCAAACGCTTCAAGGGCTGTTGAAGTAACCCCCAATCCAACCACCGATTTAGTTTGGGTACGTATTCCGGCCCTCCCGGGGGAGACGGAGGCTACTTGCAGCCTGTTGAACCAACAAGGAAGCATTCAGCGGACTATTTTGCTCAAACGATTTGATCAAGAATTATTAGGCGCTTTTTCACTGGAAAAACAACCATCCGGAACCTATTTTCTTCTGGTGCACAATGAAAAAGGGCAGATAATTGCACAAAAAAAAGTTCTTAAAATTTAACTAGGGAAAAACTTTGTTGATTCACTCAATGTCCTTTTAAATTTGCCTCAAATTAAAACAGTACAACCCTTGGCAAAAAAGCGTATAGTAAAGAATTACGAAGCTCTTACGGAGGATACCCTCCGTGATTTGAGAGAGAAATACCCAAACGGGTACGAACAACACCTTATCCGCTACACCGATAAGGATGGAAAATTCGTTTCAGCCCTCCCCTTCGAGACAGAGGACACCTATTACCTCATCCGAATGACCACCCAGGAAGCAAAGCGCTACGATGCGGCAGATGACTTTGATGACGATGTAGCTCTGCGCGGAGACGACCTGGATGCCGTTGGAACAGAATTCGACGGCCAGGGAGAGGATGATGATATTGATGATGGCTCCGACGATGAAAACGACC
>CANHDG010000088.1 GCA_947459365.1 Saprospirales bacterium | reverse complement strand
GGAGAGCAAGAAATCTTCCCCCAGGTCCGGGGCCTCCACCGTATCTCGGTAGATCAGGTCCTCTGCCCGGAACCGAAACGGGAGATCAAGGTAAGCGCTGGCAAGTAGTTCGTTGTCCGATCGGATAAAATTTACTTGTGTCGTGTCGTTCTCCGGGTTAACAGCCGCACTTATTTGGTAGCTGAGTTGGTCGGGATACACCGAAAGCAAGGGAACTAAGTTCGAATTGGTTTTGTCCACGATGTAATTGGTCTCCAAGCGCTGCCCAATTTGTTGGATAGAGGGGTACTGAAGGACCAGGGCAGGTGGATCCAGCGTTACTTGCGTCCCGGAGGCTGTCTGGGAGCTAACTTGTAAATCAGCGCGCATGGGGATTCCGAAGGAGTTTTGAATGTCCAGCCGAATTACAGGATTTTCAAAAAGTAGGGGACTGCTGTTGGCTGAAACAAAGCGCAGGCTATTTCCAAAATCAATTTGTCCGGGCGTTGCGTTTTCCACTCGGCTTCCAAAGTAACCCCGCACTTCTTCCACCTCTAGTTGATTGATCTGGAAACGAGCTCCAACCAAATCACTGGCAGAAAACAAGATAAAATTGCCCGGAGGGTTGTCAAAATAGGCCTCCACCACTATCGCCATTCGATTATAGGGTTGGTTAGGGTCTTGATCAAACCGCCACAAGGTATTCGAAAAATCGAGTTCTTGAAGCAAGGGGGTCCCGAGGTTGTTCGCAGGGAGCTGAAGCTCTTGCGTCAGGGGTTGACCGTTTCGATAAATAGAGGGGAAGTGCAGCCTCAATCGAAGGGGGGCTTTCATGCTGGAGTACAGCAAAGCGGTCGCCTTTACCTGTTGCACTTGCATTTGGTAAAACCGTTCCCCTTCCGTGGAGGAGTGTTCGAAAAACAAGGTATCCTTTGCGAGATTACCAGGTAATAAAACGGCTTCACCAGCTTCTATGGATACGTCGCGGAGCTCCAGGTTGAACACCAATTCTTTGCTCAGGTCAATAGGAACCGCTACCCCCCCTGTCCCAGGGGATTCCATGGAGTTCAAAACGACCTTCAGGTCATTCGTGATATTGACCTGGTTTAATAGAAATTCTTTGGTTTGGATAGTATTTTTAGGGATTATTGGAAAAAATAACTGGGTAATCGGCTGACCAGTATTGGCATCGAGCACCGTAGCAGACACATTGCTGAGGTCCAGAAAGGAGGCATTGTAGATGGATAATTTCAAGGTGGCCGATTTTACCTGAATCCAGTTAAAATCCTCAAAGCTGACCACTTCCAGCTCACTGTTGGGCATTTCTTGGAATCCCGGAATAGCAGCCGTGCTTCCGTTGCTCATCTGCAGCAGGTTCCGAAGGTTGGCGTCTTGAAAGTTGGCTACCAATTCTGAAAAGGGTACTACAAATGCCTTTTGCCGACTGGGAAGTTGAAGGCTTCCGATACTGCTCTCCTCCTGAATAATCTGGTCCAGGTCGCCAGTCAGGTCATCCAGCAAATCAGCGGCGGTCCAATGCACCAAACTGTCTTTTTTGAGGGCAAGTCGAATCGCATTATCTGCATCGACCGTCAAAAGGCTGTCTCCTTCTAAGGCATCGCCCAAGGTAAAATGAAGGGTTGCCACTGGAACCGCAAGGGCCCCTTGATAGCCGAATTCAACACTTAATTTGTCCTTGACGCAACCTGAAAAGAGGAAAAGGGCGCTGGGGATTACCAAGTGGATACTCCGAAGAAAAAAAATCGTTCTGGGAAAAGAAACCATATTCAAACACAACTGGGGAGGCCTTTCGGCAGCCGGGTGAATAAGAAAGCAGCGAAGGAAAAGGTCGTTGGCTTTGGTATTGGTAAAAGGAAAGGCAAATAGAGTGCCAAACTACCGAGCAGCATTCCACCCAAGTAGTTAATAGGTCTATTCTTAAAAAAATTACGAGGAAAATAATTAAACTTCTTTTACTGCTGTGCGCCCCAAGAAAGCACCCATTGCTCTATTTGATCCATCGCCTGGTGGAAATGGGGTAGGGATTGGGTGCCTTTTCCCATCGAAAAGGCTCCTTGGAGGGCGGCGATGAGAAAAATTGCCGTATCGTCCGGTTGGAGCTCCAAACGGAAAACACCCAACGTTTGACCTTGCCGGATTCCCATAGCCAGGATTCTTTGTATCTCAAAGAGGGTAGAAGTGAGCCGTTCCTGAAAGCCAGCGTCTACTGGTGTCATTTCTTGGATTAAATTGGTGAGTATACAACCCCAGCGAACGCTGTCTTCATCCACCAATCGCCTGTATTGTGCTATGGTTTGTAGCAAACAGTCGAGTGGAGCATCTTTTGTTTCTTCCAACCCCTTCCACAATCCAAGGTACATCGGACAAATGATTTCGTCCAGCAAGGCATACCCTAAGTGGTTTTTTGTAGGAAAATAGTGGTAAAAGGCGCCCTTGGTAATGCCCATCTGGGAAACCACCCGGTCAGTGCGGGTCGCCTGAAATCCCTGTTGATGGATCGCGCGAAAGTGCTCAATCAGAATTTGCTGTCGTGCATTCATGTAAAACTTGCTGTTGTCCCGCTACCAAGTAGCTGCTGTTATCTATATCCTGAACCGCTTATTGGCTCAAAAATAGCTATTAGCAAGTAAAAAATGGTTTTTGGTGGAAAAATAAGCCTTGTACGAATCTCTCTGGACTACCGTAAGGGGGGGCATCGGTAGTAAAAGAGTAGCTGTGGACTTGCATTTTCGGGGTCTTCTGCTTGTTTGTCTTTAAACCGGGGAGCTACCGCGCTGACTCGGGTATACAACCGTCGACTGCGTTCATCCAGGTACCACTCTTGTACAAGCTGCAAATCAACCAACTCTTCTTCGTCAATCCCCACCGTTCGGGTCACCATTTGTTCTGAAAACTGAACGGGATCAATAACCAGTTCCGTTTTTTTACAACTAAACAGGCAGGGGCGGTCCCCCAGCGCCACTAATTTTCCCTGCGGCGAATACAACGTCAAATTCGGGTCTTGCCGTAGTCGATCGTTGAGTTGAGTGAAGAGAGGGGCAAGTCCGCTGATGACTTCATCCCAAGTCGCAGGTCCGGGACTGCTATCGAGGGTTTTGAAGCGGGCGCCCCATTCCATTTCAGTTGGGTCGGGCATGGGACCCGTATTATCGGGTACTCTCAACCAAAAATAAACCTCTCCACTTTCGGAGCAAGGACCTAAAGCGATGGTCCGGAGTTCAAAGCTAGCCGTTTGATCGCGGTACATTAACAATTGCCGTACTCCTATGTAGGGGGCATTCGCAGGGGCGTCCAGTCGGGCATCAACAAGCAGCCGCTCTTCCAGGCTTTCTGGGTCAAATTCTACCAAGGTATCCAACTGCATATACCGAACCATGGCCGTTTCAAAGCGAATGGGTTTGGTCAATAATACATCTTCGTACATGGGCCAGTGGCCAGATTTTGCCAAATCCCATAGGCGACTGTTGAGGGAGTAATTGATAGGGGCTAATCCGGGTGCTTTACTGCTAAATTGAATTAAATCAGATTCTGCATAAACACCCTTCAATTCTGGGTGGCTGGGATCGGCTGGCAAAATCAATTCAATGAAAGCAGACCAGTCGATAAAAGCAGGAGTGGATTGAACGGATTCCTGTGCAGGGGCAATATGGGAGAGGGTAAGAAAACCAAGAAGAACAAACGTACGCATGTTGCAAAAATACCGCCTTTTTCTCAAAAAATCGCCAACTATAAGTGTTTAATAGGTAATGAAAGGCGATTTTGCTTCCTGGAAACAAGCCCAGCAGCCTCTGACTTCGGCTGGGGCCTGTCTCTCACGATTGGAACGTACTTCTTACTGTACTCCTTTATGCCATATCTGGCAGGTATTTTTTGACTGGAACGTCTTTTCTGAAGGGTACCTTCTGGAGCACTTTGTTCAGGTCCTTCATGCGCAACTTTCCCCGAATGCTAAAGAGTATCAACCCATCTTCTGGTGAAGCTACCAATACTACTACCTTGCGCAGGGCTTCTTTTCTGGTTTTTGCCAGGATACGAACATGGGTGCTTCCATCTCTGACCGTGATAATCTCTTCCAGCTGCCGCCGTTTTGCCCGTTTAATATAGCGGTTCAAGTCTTTGGGCCGAATCGTTTGCTCTGGAGATGCAATCAAAACCCTGAGATTGTGAACCCTTCGGACAAGCTGTCGCTCCTCTTTTTGCCGAACAAACGCTGCACCCGTGAAGGTAACCGCGCGGGGGATGGCGAAGTGCATTCCACCATTGAACAATCCGTACTTCCAGCATAAGAGCCGCTCTTGGGACTGTGCCACACCTAACCAGGTGAGCAGGAACAGGCCGATCAATAAAATTCTCATCGGCTTAGTTTTTTATTTTTTCTAAATGCTCGATGCCCTCAATGTCCATTGACTTGGCAAGGCTGGATATTTTCCCCAGATCAATTTTTCCCAAAAAACTTATCATCGTGAAATCATCCGGTGCGGCCACCAGCAAAAGCAATTCGGAAATCACCTCATCGGTTTGACGAATCATAAACCGAACGTGTTCTTCCCCGTCTCGAACGGTTAGCAACTCCTCGTATTCCTTTGTTGGGAGTCGTTGGTAAATTTCCTGGTACAGTTTCATAGAATTGGGAATGCTGTCCGAGGTAAGGATTCGAAGCCCTCCCAAATCTTTAATCACTTCCCGGTATTGCTCCCATTCGGGGTCGTCCACCGCGATTTTTGCTACCATTTGAAAGAGCTTTGGGCTAATAAACACGGTAGTAAATCGCTCATCTTCGGCGTATTTGTTAAAAAAACGGGAAATGGCATCGTTTTGAGCCTGCAACAGGGTGTTGCTCCAAATAAAAAGGCTGAAAATTAAAAGGTGTCTCATGCGATTGTGTTGTAGCGTAATGGTGCGTGAAAATAGTGGGGTGGAACAGGGTCGACGCGCTGTTGACCGCCCGGAACCATAGGAGCTATTTCGAACTAGCCTCCGGCTGGGTATTTTATGAATTGATCTAATACTTTAATTTTATCCAATTTTTTTTCGGCGTCTAACTGCCCTCGTTTCATTTTACTGGAGACCAAGGCCAGCGCAGATTTAATAATCGCAGCCGCTTCCTCCGGTGGTAATTCTACCTGAGATGGCCGACGTCGAACTTGAACGCGTTTTTTAGTAGGCAAAGCGGCCTCGACGATGACTGGAACCTCTTGGGGAGAAGGGAGGACTTGTACTTGTTCTTGGGCCACGGTTTCGATCGCTTCAGGAACGGCTGGCACCACAGGCTGGTTGAACCACCAGGTGCCGGCTACCAGTCCTGTGAGAGTAGCGGCAGCCAACAGCTTACGAAACAGGCCGTTGGAACCCTCCCTGCGGGGTAGCATTCGAGGGGTCTCCAAATGTTTAGGTGCCTCAATGGTTTTGGAGGCGACAATGGCCTGAAATAAGGGTTGATAGACCACCAACCGTTCATCTATTTCCGTTCCCTGGAAGTAGGCTTTTAGCTGTTGCTCTTCAGCAAGGCTGGTGGCTCCTTCCCAGTAGCGCTCCAGCAGCTTGGATACTTGTTCGTAATTCATGGTTGAATGTGATGTTGAATCAGTTGTTCACGGATGGCTTTTCGGGCCCGGTGGAGATAGGTTTTGACCTGATCTAGGCTTATTTTCAATTGTTGGGCAATTTCCTCGTATCGCATCTCCTCCACGTCCCGAAGATGCAACACCAGGCGTTGGCGCTCTGGTAATTGATTGATAAAAAGCTGTACCTGTTGTACCAAGTCCTTGTTTTCCACCTGCTGGATGCTTGAATGACTGGCGGTTTCCGGAACCGTTTCCAAAGGGCTGGTCCTGCGCAGGTTTCTGGAGCGTAACTTGTCTACCGACTGCCGTTGGGTTAGGGTCATGCACCATGCTTCCCAGCTTCGAATGGACTGAGCGCCTTCGGCACTTTCTGAAGTCGACCAAGCCTTGGTTAGGACTTCTTGCACCACATCCTCTGCTTCCTGCACATTTCCGGTGATTCGGAGGGCAAATCGGTACAACTTGTGCCGAACAGGGAAAATATGCTCTTGAAATATGGACATGAAGGCTGTGTGTTTATTCGCTTTCCATTAAAAGACGAACCAGAAAGCCAAATGTTACAGCAATGCCTTTTTTTGTCGGATTTTTTTTTAGTAGCGGTCTTTCATCGCTAAGAATCGGCTTTCAATAAAATGCCAACTTAAGCGGGCCAATCCATACGAGATGCCCACGGTCAATAAAATGTACACCACTTGAACCAGTGCAGTGGGTAAACCTGTTTCTAACAAAGGTATTTTCAACAGATTTTCAAACAAGACGCGAAACATCTGGTGGAAGATATACATGCCATAACTGTACTTACCAATGTGCATGAGAAATGGAAGTTCACAAAAGCGCTTCACCCAACCAGTCGGACTCATCGATAAATAAACCAAGGCAAAAAACAGGACCGCTATGAAAAAGTCCCTCCAAGTGGTATCAATGGCAATCAACGTGTAGAATACCACCATCCCCGCTCCAAATCCCAGATCCCGAATAAGCTCACGCTGCCAATTCGTAAAGGAGAGCTTTCCAGATAGGCGCAACAGAGCTAATAAGCTGCCCGCAGCAAGGCCATCCATTCTGCAATACGGTAACATGTACGAGGCGAGGCTGTGTTCCCCAAAAACCAAATCAGTTTGGGCCCTTAGAAAGGGACCCGAAAAAAGGATGCCTAAACAGAGGGGGACCAACCATTTTCGAGGCAGTAAATAAACCACCAGTGGCCAAATTAGGTAATACTGCTCCTCTACCGCCAGCGACCATAAGTGGGCCAAGCCCACCCAATTGGTCTGCCAGGCCCACTCGTTTCCCAGGGCCATGGCTATGTTGGGGATAAACAAGACGTAATACAAAAGGGAGTTGTACCCATCATGCAGCCGGTGAGGCTGTTGGTCAATCACCAAAATAGCAAAGGCCGAAAATAAAATAGCGAGGTAATACAGTGGAAAAATACGCAGCAGCCGGCGCCAATAAAAACTGCGGAAGTAGTGCGGTTTTCCTTTTTTCTGCACCAATATCCCGGTGATTAAAAAACCGGATAGCACAAAAAATAAGTCAACCCCCATCCAACCACTTTGTACCACTCCCCACCACCATTCTTGCCCGTAAATATCTTGAAACAGAAAATGACTCACCAGCACGGTGAGCGTAGCTAGACCCCGGACGCCATCTAAGGCTGGAATTCTTGAGTGGATGGATGGCTGCATAATTGGAGCACAAAGGTAACAGCAGAATTTGGAATTGAGCAGGCTTTTCGTTGGGTTTGCAAATCCGGCTTCAACGACAATCGCCCGTTCCGATGTTCAGAACGAGCGATTGTGGAGATAGGTTAAGCGTCTTTTGATCCCAGAACTATTCTGGAGCCACCAATTCAAACGTGACCCGACGGTTTTTCACCCGTCCAGACCAAGTGCCATTGTCTGCGACTGGCTGACTTCCGCCTAGGCCAAGGTGGCTCATGCGGGCGGGGTATACCCCTTTGCTTACCAAATAATCAAAACAGGTCTTTGCTCGTGCTTCTGAGAGCCGTTGATTGCTCTGCGCACTTCCTTTATTGTCGGTATGACCTGTGATAGTGAGGGTGTATACCGTGTTGCGGCGCATTACCTCAGCGATTTGGTCCAAAATGGCATAAGACGCAGGCATCAAGCTCGCTTTCCCATTGTCAAACTGAACACCATAAACCGCGGATTCTAGGATTTTTTTATCGGTTTCGGAGACTACTGGACATCCGTTGTTGGCAACCGTACCTACCAAATCGGGGCACCTATCCAGCTCATCCAACACCCCGTCTTTGTCACGGTCTTTAATTGGACATCCTTTTTCTGCTAATAGGCCTGCCTCATTTGGGCACTGATCATCCCGATCAATAATCCCATCTCCATCGCTGTCTGGACAGCCTTGGAACTTGGTGGTTCCAGCTGCTTCCGGGCATTGATCCTTGTGATCTGGGATCCCATCTCCGTCTGAGTCCGGGCAGCCATTGTTGAATACGGTTCCTTTTTTGTCCGGACAAGCATCAGACATATCTGCGATGCCATCTGCGTCGCTGTCGGGGCAGCCTTTTGTGACGGCAGGGCCCGCCTCGGTGGGGCAGGCATCTAATTTATCGATCAAGCCATCACTGTCGGTATCCGGACATCCTTTGGTGGCTTCTGCTCCTTTCTCATTTGGGCAAGCGTCTCTATAATCCTCAATTCCGTCCTGATCAGCATCCGGGCGGTTAATTATTCGATAGGAAAGGCCGAGGCCTGCAAATAAATAGGTGTCTTTTCTTTTTGGATTTCCGGAATGGCTGACCCCGTCCAGGTGGTCGTTGAAGGTAAATCGCAGCCCAGCTTCTAGGTTCAAGAGCAGGCGCTCATTCAAATCAACTTTTAATCCGCCACCAACCGGCAAAGAAACCGCTCCAATTTGGTCCACCGATTTGTCTTTGTCAATGTTCGCTTGGTTAGTTCCACCCTCTTTGTAGATCGTGGTAGGACGAGTAAACGCGTACCCAACCCCTGTCAAAAGGTATGGAGAGATGGTTTTGTTAAATGCTCCGGTGGAGGTCCATCTTCTTTTTCCGAAAAGGTCTATCTCCACCAATGCAGTGGCTTCCAGGAGAGGCGCCGTAAAGCTGAAGCCCCTACTGGCATTGGCGCTGTAGTTCAAATCGTCTCCTCCGAGCTTACTGAATAAGAGATTACCGCGTAAGGCGATCACCGGATCTGCGTGGTAGCGGAAAAAGACCCCACCAGCAGGTTGTACTTCTGTGAATCCAAGGTTGTTCAGGTCATTTTGACCCTGTAAAAGCCCCAATTGGGCACCATACTCCCAAGATTGAGGGTGAACGTTGCTTTTGGGTTGGGCAAAAACCACCGCAGGAAGTAAATAAAGTAGAAGGGCGGGGATGCGTTTGGTCATGTGTTGGTTGTGTTTTAAGATTGTTAGAAGTTACAAAGGTATGGGTATATTTGTTCGGTCGCAACCTGAAAAGCAGGGGTATTCCTTGGTAACAAAGGCGGCAACCTGTTTTTAAGGCAGGTTTTTTCCTCAAACTTAATGCCAAAGTCCAGCAGAGGCAAGAGGAAATATAAAAACAAACAACTCAGGCCTCGGCAGTTGGGTGCAGCCGCTTGCGCCACTCTAAATAGCCTGCTACCGCCATGACCAAAAACAAGGCGTACAACCCTGTGGTAAAATACAAGGATTTGTAGGAGTAAATCATTAAATAGACCTCATCGACCGCAATCCAAAGAATCCAGTTTTCAAGGTACCGCTTGTTGAGCCACCATTGTGCCAGCACACTTTGTACGGCTGCAAAAGCATCAAGGTAGGGGAGGGAGGCGTCTGTTAAGCTCATTAAATACCCCAAACCTAGGGTTCCAACCAACTGGATTGCACCGGTCCAGACCCAGTGCCGGGCTTGCATACTTCGGACGGTGAGTTCCTGTTCCTCCGAGCGCGCGTTTTTTCTCGACCAGAGGTACCAGCCTTGGAGTTGCATGATCGCGAAAACCCCTTGAAGCAACATATCCGAGTAAAGCTTGGCTTCCCAGAAAATCCAGGCATACAGGCTCACCATTACAATTCCGATCGGGAAGTTGAGGATATTCCGTTTTACCACCAGCCAGACGGCCAGTGCTCCCAGGAGCGATGCAATTAATTCTAGGCTGCTCATCGTTTAACCAAAGGCGTACCTTGCTGGATGACCTCCAAGGCTTTTTGAATGGCCGAATCTTGTGCATGAAGCACCAGGTATTCCGTATTTTGGTCAAATAGCTGCCGCGCAAGCCGAGCCTTCAATCGCAGTTTTAGCTCGTTTTTGGATTGTTCCAGCTGGGACCGCTGTACAGCTCCTCCTTTTAAAGCATAATTGGCCAATTCGAGTATCATTTCATCCTCAACTTGATACTGTTGTACAAAACTGCTAGCATCTGATGGAAAGGCCTGTTTTCCATGCTGCTCCAACCATCTGGAGACAAAAGCCGGTAATTGGGTGGCTAAAACATTAAATTGAGTATTGAAGAAGCTGGTGTCAAGGGGAATAAATAAATCAGGCGTAATGCCTCCTCCAGCAAACACTACCCGACCCATTCCTGTGTAATAGGGGGTTGAATCAGCCAATTGAATAGCCCCATTTCCAGTAAGTTCACCAGATTCAAAACGGCGCTCTTCCTCCAAATCATAACTGGCCTCGTTTTGATAACTGCGCTGAATGCTCCTTCCACTGGGCGTAAAGTAACGAGCAACCGTGAGCCTTAGTTTGCCCTGATTCGATAAGGGGTATTCTTCCTGCACCAGCCCTTTTCCAAAGGACCGACGACCGATGACCCATCCACGATCGTGATCCTGAATAGCACCCGCTACAATTTCACTCGCCGATGCAGAGCCTTCGTCAATCAATACCGCAACATTTCGGATGGAAAAACGAGCTCTTCCCGTACTCTTGTACTCTTGGCGACGATCCGTCCTTCCTTCGGTGTACACCAACAATTTGTCCTCTGGAAAAAACTGACTCAACATGTTGGTTGCTTCCTCTAAGTAGCCTCCCGGATTACCTCTTAAATCCAATACTAAATCCGAAATACGGTGGTTCTCCACGAGGTCCCGAAGGGCCTCCATAAATTCTGCATGGGTATTGGCGGTAAACCGGTTTATCTTGATATAGCCTACCTTTTCAGACAGAACATAGGCCGTTTCAACGCTATTCAAGGGTATACGATCTCTTGAGATGCTGAACTCCTGAAGCCCTGCTGCCCTACCTCGTTGGATACCTAGAACAACTTGACTCCCCTTTGGCCCCCGGAGCTTTTTAAAAATGGCCCCCTGTTCTATCTTGACCCCCGCTACGTTCGCACCATCAATCGTGACAATTTTATCGCCCGCCTGGATTCCCGCTTGTTCCGATGGCCCCCCTTTTATCGGCGTGACGATCTGAATGGTGTCATCTAACATAATAAACTCCACGCCAATTCCTTCAAAGCCCCCGCTCATATCCTCTTCTGCTAATTTGGCCTCTTCCGGGGAAATATAGACCGTATGCGGATCGAGTTGGTGCAAAAGTTGTTGGATGGCTTGCGACTGCAGTTGCTCTATATTCACAGTATCCACATAACGTGCCTGAATGTACCGGAGCATTTCATCTAAGACAGATTGGGAGCTGGCCGTGCTTTGCTGGGCTTCCCGGAGGTGCGCAGCAGTGCGCGGAAGTTGCTGCCCTAAAAATAAGCCTACAATTAAGGTGAGGGCAAAATAAAACGGTAGTCGGGTCTGAAATTGGCTATTTTCCGGTTGATCGGACATAAGTTTGTTGTTTTTTAAAAGATCGATACGTTTTATTGCGAAAAAAGCAGTTTCTTTTTATATTTGCAAAAAAACAAGCACCATACATGTTAGATATTGATCAGCTGGACCGCCAAATTCTGTCTTTGTTGGTAGAAAATAGCAACACTCCCTACACAGAATTGGCAAAGAAACTTTTCGTCTCCAGCGGTACCATCCACGTTCGGATGAACAAACTGGAGAAGATGGGTCTTGTAAAAGGGGCTACCTTGTTGCTCGACTACCATCTTCTAGGGTATGATATAACCGCTTTTCTGGGAATTTACCTCGATAAAAGCTCGCTCTACGATGAGGTTGCAGAGCAACTAAAAAGCATCCCTGAAATTGTAGAAGCCCACTACACCACGGGACTTTACAGCGTTTTTATCAAACTGCGCTGCAAAGATACCAACCATTTACGGGACGTGCTGCATGATAAAATTCAAAAAATTAACGGAATTCAGCGAACGGAGACTTTTATTGCGCTCGAGGAGCGTATTAACCGTCCCGTTAACCTGATTTAGTCCATTTTTCCCACCTTTCCAAAGGCTACCTTTAGTATATGCGTT
>CANHDG010000087.1 GCA_947459365.1 Saprospirales bacterium | reverse complement strand
AGGTTGGATGGTGGTAGAAGGACCTGGTGGTCAAATACTGCATTACGACTGGGTAGGTTATTTTTCGATGGCACTTATCATTGTTAGTATTTTTTTGGCGGGGCGTGTGAAGCCCATCGAAGCCGCCTCTTGATAAAAAAGGGGGATGCGTTCTGAACCCATCCCCCTTTCAATTATCGCTGAACTACTACCTTTTTTGATAGGGTTCCGCGGTCCCCCATCAAAATTTCGAGTACGTACAGACCTGGTTGGAGACTGTTAACGGGCACCCAAGCTTGGCTGGAGGGCAGTTGACCCTGCTGCACAGAGGCACCTTGTGCATTTAGCAAACGGTACGGAACGTTTTCCTCTGCCGGTAGGGCAGAGAGATCGATCTGGAAAGCATCT
This sequence comes from Saprospirales bacterium, assembly GCA_947459365.1. Taxonomy (GTDB): domain Bacteria; phylum Bacteroidota; class Bacteroidia; order Chitinophagales; family Saprospiraceae; genus M3007. The sequence goes on along the minus strand of CANHDG010000087.1, from coordinate 11,627 downwards.
GATGCAGGATTGGGTTGGATTTTTATTGAAAGCGACCCGATCGGTTGAGTGGTAGCGCTGGCGTCGTTGATTTTCAGGACAAATAATCCATTCTGCATGTCACCCGCGATGATATTTCCGGAAGGTAGCCAGGGATAATTTCCCCAATTACCGTAGTACCCATTATAGATGGTATTTTCCGGATGCGTATCAAAGGTATAAGTTAATACGGGATTCAAAGGGTTCGAAATGTCATAGATCAACAATCCATCTTCGTACTGGGAATTGTACAGCAAGTTATCTTTTATGTATACGTTGTGTGGGATGGCCTCCGTTCCACCGGGAACCAGATTGTCCAGGAATCCGTTTCCAATTAACTCCATTTCCCCATTTACAGTCAGGTTCTGAAGGTCTACAATTTGGACGGGTCGGCCCCTTGGGATTTCTTCTGTGTAGTAGGAGTATTTTCCATCGGTGGTCAACCAGGAATTGTGGTTGTATCCACCCGTTGAGATGGAGCTTAGGGTGATTGGATTTTGCGGATCGGTTTTAAAGTCATAAACAAACAAACCATTGTAACCGGAGGAGGCATACAGGGTATCATTGCGGACATAGGAGTCGTGAATGTACCCACCTTCCAATTGTGGAATATTGGCAATTAGCTGAGGTTGGTCTGGATTTTGAGTGACATCCAATAGAATAATACCGGATCCTGCCGAGCCGCCATTCAGGTAAATATGCCCAGAGGTAGTATCCAAGGTTATGGTATGTGCACGTTGAATAAACTCAGTGCTCCAGTAGGTACGACGGATGGTATCGGGTGCTGCCGAGAAATCAAAAATCATCATCCCCTCAGAAGTGCCGTCTGAAACAGCATATAATCGGTTTTGATACGATTTAAACTCCCTCCAAATAGTTATTTCAGCGGCATCAAACTTATTTCGAAGAAAGGTATTGGTTGGATCAGTGACATCAAAAATCAAAATATGGGCAGCACCGCCCAGAATAGCATATTCGCGGCCATTAACAGCCATTCCCCAACATCCAGAATATTGAAGTTTAAGGCTATTCGGTGAGGCCTCTGGGAGCGTATTGTCATCCCAATGAGCCAACTGTATTAAGTTGGTTTGAGCAGGAAGGAATTGGGAAAACGCGAAGAAGGCGAGTAATGCAACTAAATTTTTAAACATCCTCTAAAATGGTGGGTAATGAATGAAGAAGAAAAGTACTTTTGTGCTAACAGGCAACCTTTGATAAAAAAATTCCATCAACAAAAACGAGGGTTACCAAACAGACTTGCAAATGAAAGAAATTTTAGCCTTACTTTTTGCATTAATTAGTCCGATTGTCGTTTTTTCCCAGAAATACAGCAATGAGTTTCTCGCCATAGGCGTGGGTGCCCGTGCTCAAGGGATGGCAGGAGCGCAGACAGCGCTTTGCAACGACGTGACCGCTGCCTATTGGAATCCCGCGGCGTTAAGTCGAATGGAGTCTCCTTACCAGTTGGGGGGGCAGCACGCGGAATGGTTTGCGGGGATCGCGCAATATGATTATCTTTCTTTTGGTAAGGTTTTGGATCCTGAGCGGCACTCGGTCATGGCGGTATCCTTGATTCGATTGGGGATTGATAATATTCCATACACCATTAATTTGGTGAATGCGGATGGAACGGTCAACTACGATAACGTCACCCAATTTTCTGCTGCAGATTATGCCTTAATTGGCAGTTATGCACGGTCTTTGAAAAACCCAGCTTTTAGAATTGGAGGGAATGTAAAAGTGATCCGTCGGGTCATTGGAGACTTAGGTAACTCTTGGGGATTTGGTACCGATCTAGGTATTCATTACCAAAAAGGCAACTGGTTATTTGGAGCCATGGGCCGCGATATTACCACCACCTTCAATGCCTGGTCATTTAGCTTGACAGATCAGGAAAAGCAGGTGTTTGAGCAGACAGGCAACGCTATTCCGGAGAGCAACACCGAGATTACCCTTCCACGGGTTGAAATGGGCGCGGCGCGTTTGTTTCAACTAAGTCGGCAAATGGTCTTAAAACCCGCTATTGACCTCGTTTTTACCACGGATGGGCAGCGGAATGTTTTGGTGAGCAGCAATGGAGTGAACATGGATTTGAGAGCGGGGGCAGAGTTGGATTACAAATCACTGGTACAAGCCAGATTAGGGGTAGGCAACTTCCAGCGCATTCAGGAGGACTTTAATCCGGACCAAAAACGACTGGTTTTTCAGCCTAATTTTGGCATTGGGCTAACGCTTGTGAAATTTCAGATTGACTACGCTTTGACCAATATCGGAAATTTGGCCCAAATCCAATATTCTCATATTTTTTCCATTCGGATGAATATCCGGCAGCTCGGTCGATCTCAAAACGCGAACTAAGTGTGGAATCAGTTTTTTCGTTTTCTGGTTTCCTCGTGCATAATTTTCCCGGACTTTAGTTCCTCTTGATAGGCTTGTTGCCGCTTTTCCCGATAGGAAATGGCCAGTTCTTTGATTTCAATAGGTTTTCCCTGAAGGTGTCGATGGTAGGCTATGATGACAAAATCGGCCATATCATCTGGATAGGTTACCCCTGCACTGCGCAAGTAGTGGGAAAAACGGGATCCCTCATAGAAGCACCAGTTCGTGATCATCCATCTTCCTAGTCGATCGTGGAGCAGCAAAGCGACGGTATCTTCTGGTATGGCTTTTATTTTAGCCCTGGATTCTTCGGAGATATTTTTATTTAATTGTTGGCAGGCATCTTCTAGATTTCTGGGGATATAAATGCCATGAAGCCGGTCTTTCGTGATTCGATCTTGGTAGCGTGCCTGAAATTCTGCTTCGTTATTAGCAGGACCTTCAGGCTTTTCCTGACTCGCTTGAGAAAAAACAGGACTAGTTAGTAGTGAGAAGGTGAACAAGGTGGCCCATTTTTGTGCCGTCTGTTTGAAGAGTTGCTGGTTCATTTACTAATATGATATGAAAAATACAATTTATTGGCAGTTGTTTATGGTGGAATGCATGGTTTGGTTAGCAGTTTGGCTGCTCAACGATTACCTAGCAGCATTGTTAACGGCTATTTTAGGCAGTATGGTATTCGCAGTATGGTTGATTGCACAAATTTCAGAATACCTTGAGCCCAGTCGAGTTCCCAGTTGGTATTTTAGCGTATTACTTACCACTTTACTCGCTACTTTGGCAACAGCTGGTTTTTATGTGGTATTAAATGGAGGGCTGGATTTTTTAATGGTTAATTATTAATGGTTAATGATGCGTTTTGTTAGAAAAAAACAGATGCGATTGTTCAAATTGATAGGGCTTAAATTTATGACAAAAGAAGAAAAACGCTTTTGAATGCATCCCCGCATCTGTGTGGCTTCGGATGCGGAATGCAGTTTGCATTGTCAGGTTAGGAGCGTCCATTATCCTCTAAAATGTTCGAATGTAGAATTTTTTACCTCTTGCTTATTTGGTTGAATTAAAAAAATATTGATAACCAAATAGATACATCGATTTATCAGAAGACAGAAGCAGCTCTGTTTTCCTGACTTGCCTATCTAACTTTTAGTTTTTAGAAATAACTAAATAAAATCGGAAGGGAACGCTGGTTCCTCGCTTTTATGCCCAGTGGAGCTAATATCAACTTCCTCAAAGGTTCCTGTTTGCCTGTTTTTCCGTACCCGATCCCAAGGAAAGTACCGACCATTCATCACTACATATACCCCAGGCGGCAGAATTTGTACGAAAGCGAGCGCGCTACCCAGGTTAAAAAAACCATCAGAAGAGGTGCCGAAGGCATAAGGAACCATCGCTCCGGTGAGGACGATGGTTTTCCCTTCTAAATTATTTTCAGCTAATACTTTGGCAGTTTCTACCATGCGGTCGGTACCATGGGTAATCAGGATTCGGTTACTCGGGCTTTTCTGACAATTGAACAAGATAATGGAACGGTGTTCGTCCCCCATTTCGAGAGAGTCGACCATCATGAGGGTTTTTACATCAATATCCACTTCACAGCGCCCTCGTTCAAACATCTCTTTGATGTGGCTGTCCTGGAAAAAAAGTTCTCCTGTGAGGTAATTATAGTTTTTATCGAAGGTTCCGCCGGTAACGAACACTTGAATCATAAGCTTGCGTGGTTAGAGGCTGCAAAGAAACGAGTTTATCTGGAGAGCAATTTTAAATCGGGAGAAATAAATTGTCTATCTATTCGGTGATGTTGCTAGTAAGTGTAAAAAAGAACTTTTTAGTCAGTTCTAATTTTTGAATTTAGGATGCAGGCTGCTTGTATTCCAACTACCTTTGCCAGAAAATAGCGTGTTTTGATTATGCACAAAATAGATATGCACACCCACCTTTTGCCGGAAAAGCTGCCTGATTTTGCTTCCAAATTTGGGTATGGTGAATTTATTCAATTAGAGCACCACCGTGCAGGCTTTGCCAACATGATGAAGGGCGGGGTTTTTTTTAGGGAAATTGGGAAAAATTGTTGGGATCCCGAGGTGCGTATTGGTGAATACGCATGGTATCACGCGCCCGTTCAGGTTGTTTCAACCATTCCAGTGATGTTTTCCTATTGGGCAAAACCGAATGATTGCCTTGATTTATCCATGTTTTTGAATGACCACCTGGCTGGAATTGTTGACGATTACCCGGAGCATTACATGGCTTTGGCCACCATTCCGATGCAGGACACTGATTTGGCGATAAGGGAATTGGAGCGGATTAAGGAGCTAGGATTTCCCGGTGTCCAGATTGGTTCCAATGTCAATCAAAAAAACTTGGGCGAGGCCGAGTTTTTTCCAATTTTTGAGGCTTGCCAATCGCTGGACCTAGCAGTGTTTATCCATCCATGGGAAATGATGGGAGAGGCAGATATGCGCAAGTACTGGTTGCCATGGTTAGTTGGTATGCCGGCAGAGACAGCGCGGGCGGCGGCTTCCCTCCTTTTCTCGGGCGTACTAGAGCGGTTGCCCAAGCTGCGGGTCTGTCTGGCGCATGCCGGAGGATCGCTTATTCCTACTATTGGTCGTCTACAGCACGGCTTTAATTGCCGGCCAGATTTGGTGGCGATTGATAATCCGGTGCCTCCCACCGACTATTTGGGCCGTTTTTGGGTGGATTCTGCTACCCATGACCCACGCCTGTTGCGCTACATTATTGACGTGGTTGGGGAAGATAAAGTCTGTTTGGGAACCGATTACCCGTTTCCGTTGGGGGATTTGGAGATTGGGAAATTTATTGAGGAGATGGACCTCACGGTTGAAACACGAGAGAAAATTTTCCACAAAAATACCCTTACTTGGCTTCTGGGGGACTAGATTAGGGCAAAAGGGATTCATTAACAGCTTATTAATGAATATTTTTTCTGTAGCGAGGAACTATTGGGCTCTGAAAGCGTTTACCTTTGCAACAAACAATGAATGGGCCTGCCCGGTATTGACGGGAAAGTGGGTCATTTCGTAAGCATGCCGGAGCATGGGCGGTTACTCCGTAAAAAACAACGTTCGAACAATAATTGGCAATACTCAGTATGCCATGGCTGCCTAATTAGAGATTAATTAGCAATGCCATTATGCCACGCGGTTGAGGCTTCATACACATCGTGTCGCGTATCGAAACTTTTTGAAGCTAGTCCCCGGAACGCTGCTACCGAAGGGCGAAGCTTAAGCGGCTAAGGAGAGAGATGGTCTGCCTTTGAACCTACCTCGCTCCCGACAATTCAATCAAAGGATAAGCATGTAGAAAGCGTTCTGGCGCTTTGTCCGGACGAGGGTTCGACTCCCTCCAGGTCCACTAAGCCGAGCTAATCTGATGGATTAGTTCGGTTTTTTTATTTCCAAAAAAAACGGGTTGCAGGAATGCCTGCAACCCGCTGTAATTAAGCCGTATTCGGATTACATATTATTGATAATCTCAGTACCAAATTCGGAGCATTTTAGTTTGGTAGCTCCTTTCATAAGGCGTTCGAAATCATAAGTGACCCTTTTTGCACGGATAGAGCGCTCCAAACCTTTGATGACCAATTTGGCAGCTTTATCCCAGCCCAAGTATTCAAACATCATTACCCCAGAGAGAATGACGGAGGCCGGATTGACCATGTCTTTTCCAGCGTATTTAGGGGCTGTGCCGTGGGTCGCTTCGAAAATAGCGTGACCGGTGAGGTAGTTAATATTGGCACCTGGGGCTATACCGATACCGCCCACTTGCGCAGCCAAGGCGTCGGATACGTAGTCACCATTCAGGTTTAAGGTAGCGATGACATCGTATTCCGCAGGGCGGAGCAGGATTTGCTGCAAGAATGCATCAGCAATCACGTCTTTAACGATCATTTTACCAGCAGCGACAGCTTCATTTTGTGCTTCATTTGCCGCTGCTTCCCCTTTTTCTGCTTTGATACGGTCGTATTGTGCCCAAGTGAACACCCGATCTCCGTATTCTTTTTCAGCCACTGCATAGCCCCAATCTTTAAATTTACCTTCTGTAAATTTCATGATATTGCCTTTGTGGACCAATGTAAGGGATTTGCGGTTGTATTTAAACGCATAATCCAAGGCGGAGCGTACCAGGCGTTCAGTGCCTTCCTGAGAAACAGGCTTAATACCAAAAGAGGAGGTCTTAGGGAAACGGATTTTCTTTACACCCATTTCATTTTGAAGGAATTCCAACATTTTGGAAGCTTCTGGAGTGCCGGCTAAGTACTCAATCCCTGCGTAGATATCCTCCGTATTTTCCCGAAAAATCACCATATCCACTAAACCGGGCTCCTTTACCGGAGAAGGAACACCTTTGAACCACCTTACTGGGCGCAAGCAGGCATATAAATCCAATTGCTGGCGGAGTGCAACGTTCAATGAACGGATTCCACCTCCCACTGGGGTAGTAAGAGGACCCTTGATCGCTACTTTGTACTGATCAATTACGGAGAGCGTTTCATCCGGAAGCCAATTACCCGTCTTGTTGAATGCTTTTTCACCAGCGAGCACTTCTTTCCAAATAATTTTCTTTTTGCCCTTGTAAGCTTTTTCTACAGCGGCGTCCAATACGCGGACAGAAGCTGCCCAAATATCTGGACCGGTACCATCCCCCTCGATAAAGGGAATAATCGGGTCATTCGGTACTTTTAGTTTACCTTTCTTGATCGTAATTTCTGAACCTGTCATATATAATTGAGGAAAATGTGAATAAAAACGGCGCAAAAGTAACGACTGAATGGTATTTCTGATCAAAAATGAATCTGTTTTTGGTCAATTATCCGTAAATTTTAATCAATGGAGTGCAATTTCGCCCATCTTTTACTGTATCCGTTGACCGAGGCCCCTATTGTTCAACAGATATCTCCTATTTTGCCTTGGAAGCTACGGGATTTTCACTAATTTCACCCCTTTAACTCACAAACACCTAAAAAGAGTCTGTTATGCTCAAGAATTTAATTCAATTGGCCATTTTACTTATCGCAGGGATTTTGGTGTACAACTATTTTCTGGGGGATGCCGGTGAAAAAGAACAATCCAGAGCGGTTTTTCAGCAAACCGGGAAAACGGTTCACTCCGCTTGGGATCTATTGAAATCAGAAAAACAAAAGTTTGACGCTGGTAAATACGATCGGTTGCTGGAGCAGCTCGGTGGCGCCTATCATGAGGTGCGCGATCGCGCAAAGTCACTCGATGAAAATGTCCTCCGCCGTTTAGATAATTTGGAACAACGCAAGCGTGACTTGGAGCAAGAATTAGTCGGTATTGAGCGCGAGGATAGTTTGATGCAATCCGGTGCGGATTCTAAAAAACTAGATACGAATCGGATCAATGCCCAGTCCGAGCGAAAAGAGCAGTTGCTGAAAGAGTTCGACGCTTTGCTGAACGATACTGAAAAACTATTAAAAGAAGCGGAGCAGCAGCAAAAGTAGCGGGCGGGATTTAAACTGAACATTCAACGCCATTGGTATGGACCAGCCGGAACCCACGATTAGACTTCCTTCGGAATTACCAGCATACGAGGTTGATACCGCAACGGTGGTTCAGCAAGAGTTGGAGTGCTATCTTCAGGCCCGAAGAACACTTCACCGTTTACCACCTGCAACGGCAGATAACCTAGTCGGAATGTGTATCTCTGGTGGTGGGGTTCGATCCGCCACACTGGGATTAGGCATGTTACAAGCCTTTCTTCGGTTCAACCGGTTAAAAACAGTGGATTACCTTAGCACAGTTTCAGGGGGTGGGTTTATCGGATCTTGTTTAACCTCTTTGTTGAGTGCAGAGTCTGCTTGGGTTGATAAGCAACAGACCCTCCCGAACAATAACCCTCGGTTTGTTGTGGAGCAGAATGGCCTCGAACCTGACAATGCTTTATTTATACCGAGGGAGGACGATGATGAGTACCCATCAGCTAGTACGGGTAAACTCAATGCCCTGCACCAGCTCCGGCATTTACGCCGGCATGGGGCGTATCTTACGCCGAGGATGGGTCTATTTGGTTGGGATGTTCGTCGAGCGATTGGGGCATTATCGGGTGGTCTAGTCGTCAACTCAACCCTTTATATTCTGTTGCTTTCAGCAGTGGTTCTGCTCCATCATTTGTTATTGGGCTGGTTGTCTAGGGATCAATTTTTGGATGCAGTTCAGGCATTTGCAGGAATACCTGGTGATCGCCGGTTGCTTTTCTTACGAGGAGATTATTGGCAAGCCGCATGGGAGTTGATTCAACCAAGTATCAGGTTGGTTTATTTTTTTGTCGGCTTGGGGATGGTTGCCGGGTTGTTGTTTTTGAAATGGCTCCGTACATTTCCGTTGGTTCTGGCAGCTCAACTTGCCGAGGAGCGAAAATACAATGGATCGGGTGCTGGCAAACTGTACACTCGGTCAGGAGGGTTGGGTTTGGAGTATCAACAAACTCGATTTTTCAGAACGGTACTCGCTGGGGTTGCTTATTTTGGTGGCCCTATTCTATCCTATGGGGTTGTTGGGTACGGGATGACTACGGGTTGGATGCAGGAAAATGAGTACTTCATATTTTTACTACTTCCCTTCTTTTTTAACCTGGGCATGTTTGCGGTAGTTCATTTTTTGGTGACATTTCACTTTATTAACAGGGGTAAAGAGCGGGTTAGCGGCCGTTTTTACCGGGATTTTTTCTATGGACTTCAAGGGAGTGTCCTGATCGGTTTATTGTTGACTACTTTATTTCCTATTGGTATTACTATTTTGTTTTCGCAGCACGTACTTTTGAGTAAGTTGCTTGCAGGGGCTTTTGGTATTGTCATTTTGCTAAAAATTAGTACCTATTCGATTGCCAGGTGGAATTATTTCACTTTATTTTTGAAGGGCTTACAAGGAGTTTTACTCAACTGGTCGGTTATTTTATTTGTCAGCCTCTCCTTTGCATTGCTATCGGGTTGGCTGTTTCAGTTGGAATGTTGGATGACGGGGAAGGTCGCTTTATGGAGGTTTGAGGCTGCGCTGATCCTCCTGTTGATTACCTTGTTTTTGCTGCTAGTGATCGGTTTTTTTGCCAATAACAATGATATTTCCTTGCATTATTTTTTTAGGGATCGAATTTCGGAGGCTTACTTAAGAACCGATGCTAAGGTGGTGCCGTCAGCGGGAGTGGCTAGTAAGGATTCTATAGAAGTGAATTTTAGGAACCACGACAATTTATTGTTACAGGCAATTGGGGATGGGAATAATCGAGGGCCATATCCCATCCTAGTGGGGGCACTAAACCTTCAAGGAGCCCCGGATGCGGGTAGAAGAGCCCAACGGAGTGATCATTTTATTTTTTCAAAGTTTTACGTAGGATCCAAAACAACGGGTTATTTCCGAACAGATCGGTACAACGGAGGTCAAACACGTTTATCTACAGCCGTCACCATCTCTGCTGCTGCGGTTTCTGGTGGGATGGGGCTTTTCGGATTTGCTGCCTCTCATTTCTATATGACCTTGTTTAATCTCCGTACCGGTTATTGGGTGTACAATCCTTCTTTTTTAAGGAAAAAAAGAAGACTCCAAGAACGATTGGCGGCCCTTCGTCAATGGGCGGTGCGGGAAAAAAAAGGACTTTCTTCCTTTTTGGTGTTAAAAGTTAAATCGCTCCAGCTTGCGCTGCAATTAACGTGGAGCCGATCGACGTTTTGGTTGGGGTACTTGTTAGCGGAATTTTTAGGTCGATTATCCGCAGAAAAGAAGTTGGTTTATGTTTCGGATGGTGGGCATACAGGGGATAATCTTGGATTGATTCCATTAATTCAGCGCCGATGCAAACTAATTTATTTGGCTGATTTTGAAGAAGATGAACACTATTCTTTCTCTTCTTTCAATCAAGCGATACTCAAAGCAGAGGTCGATTATCAAACCAAAATACAGATTGATTTAAGGCCTTTGGTACCTGATAAAGGCAATCCACCTGGGCTGGGCACCAGTATGGCCAGTGCGGTGAAAGGGGTAATTGAATATCCAAATGGTCAGAAAGGGATATTGATCTATATGAAATCTGCGGTAAGTTGGAAAGCAGGTATTCCATCTAACGCGATTCGAAGTTTCGAAGGTGCCCCTCCTGTTCTTTCTTACCAGTATTTAAGGAGTAATCCATTATTTCCGCATCAACCTACTGCTGACCAATATTTCAGTGAAGTTCAATTTGAAGCCTACAGGATGTTAGGGGAGTCAATTGGTGAGCAAGCGCTTCAGGTAAATTTGGAAGAAGAAACCTCCACTTGATCCTACTTTTTACTGTGAATCGTCGGATATTCGCGGCCATGAAAAAACAAACGCTGTTTTTGTTGGGTGCTATCTGTGCGAGCACACTTTGGGCCCAGAAAAAAAACGAAGCTTACCAATACTTTATTCATCCAGCCAGTTCGCCCATTGAGGTGGACGGTCAACTGGATGAATCTGCTTGGAGCACGGCTATGGTGGCCACCGATTTTTTTATGGTGCAGCCGATGGATACCTCCAAAGCCCAGCTGCGGACAGAGGTCAGAATGTCCTATGATGAACGCTTTCTGTACCTGAGTGCTGTGAACTATCAGGACCCGCCCATAATGGTAGAATCCTTACGTAGGGACTGGAATTTTGTCAAAAACGATAATTTTATCTTCTTTTTGGATCCATTTGACGATCAAACCAATGGATTTACCTTCGGGGCGAATGCTGCTGGTGCAGAATGGGATGGGCAGCAGTTTGAGGGAGCAGCAGTAAATCTCAACTGGGATAATCGCTGGTTTTCCAAGGTTCGCCAATACCCAGATCGATGGATTTTTGAGGCAGCCATTCCTTTTAAGTCCATCCGATATAAGGAGGGGATTTCTAGGTGGGGAATCAATTTCAGCCGGAATGACCTCACTTCCACCGAAAAATCGGCTTGGGCACCTGTACCTAGACAGCTCCCTACAGCATCTTTAGCTTACACCGGGGTGCTGGTTTGGGATACGCCCCCTCGGAAAGCAGGTCAGAATATTTCTGTTATCCCATTTATGTTGGGTGGATCCAATCGTCAATTTCAACCGGAAGGAGCGCCAACGGAGCGTTTGGCCTTTGGTGGAGATGCAAAAGTGGCGATTACTTCCTCCTTGAACCTTGATTTAACGGTTAATCCCGATTTTTCTCAAGTAGAGGTTGACCGTCAGCAAACGAACCTGGATCGCTTCGAGCTTT
>CANHDG010000086.1 GCA_947459365.1 Saprospirales bacterium | reverse complement strand
TTGTGTTGATATCGCCGTCTGCACCTGCCCATACCAGCTGAACTGTCACACCTCCAATACCAGGTTCTGTGCCGTCCTGCTGACCATCGCGGTCGTAGTCTTCCCATACGATATTACCAACCTTCGATACATTCAGCTTGTAGTCTTCTACTTCGCCACCAACTGCGCGCGCCTTGGGAGTTAGACCACCGAGAGGGGAAATACGGAAGCGTGAGAAAAGCTCTCCAGTTGACAAGTCGGCTGAGGAGGGTACCAAAAAATGATAAAGTAAATTGCTACCTCCACCAATTGGAACGACTCCCTGATTAAAAAAGATTAATTGTTCACCAAGATCAAGAAGGTCACCATCCTGGTTAAAATCAATCCAGGCTTCAAGAATCGCGGGACTGCCAGTAGTATTGGTTGCAGTGATGGCAACACTGGCAGAATCACCAGGTATAAGAGGTGTAACGAATCGGACGCCATCTTCATCATTCCCTGTGCTTATACAACTCCCCTTTACCAGATTACTCAGCTGATAATCGTCCCCTCCAATCATCATACCCGCCATTGATTCTGATTGGCCATCTAATTCACCATCCACACAAAAACCAAGCAATAAATGGGGCGTGAGTATATGATTTGCCCCATCTTCTATGATGTCAGTTCCATACCCAAGAGGAAGGTCACCGTAATCCAATGCGAAGTACCCAGCATCCCAGTTATAGTCATTTTGACCTGAAAAAACTACAAACCATGAAGTCATACCAGATAAAGGATCTACATCTGAATCTAATTGCGAGCCTGCTGCAACTGCATTCAGCGGGGATGAGGAGTACGGCGCTGGGGGCAAAAAGGTAAGTTTATATTCTCCTGGAGGCAAGTGTTCAAATAAATATCCACCCAATGAGTCTGAGATGACCACCTCTGATAACACAAGCCCGGCACTCGAGATTCCAGTTAACGAAACTTCGACACCTGATATGCCAGGCTCACCACTATCCTGCTGCCCATTTCCATTATAATCTTCCCAAACTAAATTGCCCAAACTGGACAGTTGATAAAATCCAGCATCGATTGAATCAAGGGTGTCACCACTCAATACCAGCAACTGATCAGTCATACCCATTAAAGAAATATCTGAATCTAGGCGATCATCACTACCTTGATTAGTGAGTGTTGGAAGAAAGGTAGAATCAGGGGCTTCAAAGCTTAACTTATAAGTTCCTGGAAGGAGATCACCGAACATATACATGCCTGAGGTATCTGAATATACAGAAGTATCAACTGTAATTCCAAAAATATCAACACCTTGGAGCATAATAAGAGCACCGCTTATTCCAGGCTCATTCATTTCTTGAACTCCGTTACCATTCAAATCATGCCAAACCAAATTGCCCACCTTGGATTTAACAAATAATCCAGCGTCCAACTTATCATGCTTTTCACCACTGAATAAAAACGCGGTGGGCATACTGTACCCCCACTCAGAAACATCACTATCAAGCCCCAAATTAGTTCCGACTCCTTTCCGAGTAAAACAATACCTACTGCTATCAGGGTTCCGGACCAAAACAGAGTAAGAGCCAGGAGCCAAATTAGCAAAAAGATAAAACCCGGAAGTGTCAGTTAGCTGTGGAACAACCAAATTACCCAATAAATCCACAAGCACCGGCAGTCCCAAGCTATCTAATAGAATAACCTCTACTTGCGGCATTCCAGGCTCCCCAACCTCCTGTAGTCCATTGGCATTCAAATCTTCCCAGATAAAATCTCCAACGCAAACGCCCTCAAAGAAACCTGCATCATAGTCGAGGTTATTCTCTCCTACAACTAACTCCTCCCAAATTGTCATTCCTCCCATGGATGGATCTGCATCACTATCAAAACCTTCAAGCACCCCAACACTATTCAAAGGAGAAAAAAACAAATTAGAGGCCGGATTAAAGGTCAATTTATAGCTGCCTGGAAATAAACTATCAAATAAATACAACCCTTGGGCATCGCTCAACTGGACCTGAACAATCGTATCTCCCAAATTCGTTACCCCGTTTAACACTACCTCGATACCCGCAATACCAGGTTCGTTTATTTCCTGAATTCCGTTCCCATTAAGGTCTGACCAGACAAAATTTCCAATCGATGAATATCCACACCCAACCAATGGGATATTGTTAAACAATACATCATCACTTGATGAACGGTAATAAAAAGTGGAATAATATGGATTGTTTGAAGCTGAAAAATCATCCAAAAAAAGTCCATTGGAAGACATAGATCCAAGCGTATCATATATCCCGTCATCCGTTGTAAAATAAGTTCCAGAAGAGGGCGGAACAGTAGCCAGCGTAAATCCAACAGGTGGAATAATTTGAAGTGAGTAACTTCCAATTCCCTGAGAAAACACCCCAGAATAATAACCATCCGCTCCATCCTCTAACAAGGAAACATTACCCAATGGGCCAGTGATTATTACCAACCCGCCAGGAATAATTTGACCGGTCTCCGTACAATAAAAATACCCATCTAGCTCGGCATCCATTATGCCATTAGAACAAGACTCAGGTGCCTCCAACTCGATTGGCCCAAATGAACAACCCGAATTAATTGAATCTATCACCGTAACTGTAAGCGAGCCCAAACTAATCGGATAACTACCCCAAAAGCCACTTTCTATTCCGTATTGAAAAGGTCCTAACGTGTCCGTGCTGCCAGCTTGAGTTGCCCATAAATAATAAGATGTACCTAAACCTACCCGCTGTGGGTTGGACTGGATACTAAAATAATCATCTGTCATCGAAGCAGTTCCATTATTTGAACACTCTACTTCAAGTCCCGCACCAAGCAAGACACAAGGAGGTTCCTCACATAACTCAACGTTAAGAAATGCCTGCTCTAACGTTGAGCAACCATATTGATCAGTCACTAACAATTCATACGTTTTAGTACCAAAACCAAATAAAAAAACCTCTGGATCTGCAATATATAGATTGGAAAGAGATCCGTCATTGGGACTCCAAACATATACAAGACTGTCCGAAGGAGATATGAAGGGCATGAAATGAACCGAATCAATGCCCATACATACTGCTAATGGAGCAATTTCAACGATAGGGGCCATATTAGGCAAAACATTCACGTTCACCTCCTGTGCAGCGGTACACCCATTAACACTTGTTACCAATAACTGATAGATCACGGAAGCACTTAACCCAGAGACAATCGGATTGCTAATTTGTGAATTGGACAATCCTGTTTCCGGACTCCAACTGTACTGATAACCAACGACCGGATCAATACCAATAGGAATACTGGCATTTTGACAAATCGATCTTGAAGGTATATTCTCCAAATTCACTTCGTTTACCGTAACCCGAATACCATCACTACTACTACAATTCCCCTCCGTTTTGGTCAGTAGCAAATTAAAGACACCCGGCCCTGACACCATAGGGTCAAATAAAGGAGCGGGATCTTGGCTGTTCGACAAGGCATGAACACCAGTACCGGTCCAAAGATAACTTATTCCATTCGCAACGATATTAGAAGTACTCCCAATGGAAATAGGATCATCCATTTTACAAACTACCTGATCACCCCCCACATTTGGTGCCGTTACAGTGGGCACAACTAATTGAGTTGCCTGAAATGTACACCCACTAGCATTTTCAACTCGAAGGGTGAAAAGGGTAGGATCTGTTGGTGGCGGTTGCTTGGTAACAGGCATTTGGACGGTTGGATCCAATAACCATTGACTCGGTGCCCAGCGATACGAATACCCCAGTGGCACCCCCGCTCCTAATTGTACAGGCCCCACTCCAGGGCAAAAACTGATTGAAGGGAGTGAAAAGGGGGGAATAAAGGAGCCTACCGTAACATCAACCGTGTCTGTAGAAATACAACTTCCATTAAGACTGGTAACGGTTAACACAAAGGTCTGGTTGGTAGCCACCAATACCTCTGGCTGCGGGTCGGTATAGCCTGTACCGTTCTGCCAATTTGCTGAACTAGGTGACCACGAAACTCCTGCACCGGGATAAGTAGACTGCCCCCCGAGTAAAAGATTCCCATTATCACAAACCAGTAAATCTGGGCCCGCATCCGCAATAACACTAAGAGAATTAACGATAACGGTATCATACACAAAACACCCTGACCGAGTATCCGTTACCTTGACATTATAAATCGTCGTAACAGGAACCATTACCGTAGGCATTGAACTGTTAGTGCTGCTTAGACCGGATGAGGGCCACCAATGATAACTATAATCCGCAACCGGCAAAGACCCAATTGTTACAGGTGTCATCGAACAAACAGAAGTATCCACCGCCTCAAAAATGGGTAAAGACCAATCTGGATGATTCACCGAAATATCATAATGGCAACTGAACGTGGGATTCTCAGGACTACTAAGCGTCACCCTAAATGTACGGGGCAAATTATCCGTCAGCTGAACCTCAGGACCTGTAAACATATTTAACCCGCCCGGCGCCCCACTGATTACAGACCAGCTATATACCAAAGTGGAAATGGTCGGACTAGCCAATCCGATCGCCCTTAGCTTAACCGCTCTAGGGTAATTTAAAGAAAAACTCGGGCACCCAAAAGGTGCATCGACTGAAACATACACATTACATAAACATGCAGGAGGTACAACTACCTGATCAACGCAGGTCACATTGTTGTATTGAACCCTTAATTCATACTCTGTATCTTCCCCAATAGAAGCACTAACTGTTGTCTGAGGGGTATTGGTTGGACCTGTAATCACGCCGGGGCCATAAAGCTTCACCCATTCATACTCCTCCGAGATAGAAAGGGTTCGATCTCCAAAACCAACTATCCTTGGTCCACATCCATCCACCCAGGCATTCGCCTCTATTACATGAGCAAGTACCTCATCCACAAAATAACACCCCTCTTTTTGGGCCGTAACATAGTACCGTATGGGGTCGGGTATTGGCAAGGACAAACTACCTGGAGTAAAAACGGGCTGAGCAACTTTATTATCTGGTAAATAGTTTCCAGGTGCCCAAGTATAAGAAAACCCTGACTCTAATGGAGTACCCATAGTGGCAGTCCCCCCAATACAAATGGTGACATCAGGACCACCAAAATTAGAAATCAACGGTGGAGAGATTGGCTGAACAAATATCGAATCCGTTGTCCAACAGGTTCCTCCTCCCGTAATCGGTATAACTAACTGCAGCACATACATAGTACTGGTAGAGACCGCAGCAGCAGGCTGAGGGCATGTTACACATGAAAGCCCACTCGCCGGAGCCCATAAAAAAGAACTACCGTTAGGTGCTGGACCTAAATTCCCTCCAATAACTACAGGAACTCCTGCACAAACGCTGGCTGTTAATGGCCCAGCCTCTGCTTTCCATACCTGCACCAACGCCTGATCGAGTTGCTTGCAGCCATTCCCGTCCGTCACAACCAATGTAAACACGCTAGACTGGTTTGGGCTCACTTCAGGATCTTCAATGTCTTGAACCCCCATGTCCCAATCGTATAAGTAAGGCGCAAGACCTCCTGTCACATTTGCTTCTATAGCCACCGTCTGACCTGGACAGGTATGGTAAATCCCTCCCGCGCTTACTACAGGAGCCGTAAAATTATTAACACTGACAACAGAAATCGAACTGACACTAATTGTATCATTTCCACAATCAACTGACTCCATAGCAAGTCGTCTAAAATACGTAGTTACTACTGTTGGCTGAGGAGTATAGTGTCTATAAATTCCGCCCGGAATATCCACCCATGGTCCTCCAGAACTCAAAGAGTACTGCCATTGGTAACGCGCCTCCAAATCTGGTTGTGTGGTCGCTTGACCGTCAATAAAAATTGTACTCAGGTCACCCCCTTCCACCAATATCTTATCCCCCCGAATCACCCCTACAACTCCGTTCATACAAACAGTCTGATTACTTGGAACTATACTGTCTACCAATGGAGGGTTAAAGGAAGAACATAAATTAATTTTTGTAATACCTAAAGACCCCTGGTATGGATTGGCCGAAATAGTAGTCACAGGGTAAGATCCCGGACTAGAGTACGTCTGTACCCCCGCATAAAGCTGATCATTTTCAATTTCTAAAACGGCATCAATATTTTCCCCACTCCACGTGCCTATAGCTGCCGATTGAATGCGGCAGGTTGAAAAGTCAAGATTGCCCGACGGATTTATTCTCCCAAAAACTGGACCTCTTATACCCTGAGGAATACTTCCATCCGTAACAGGGAAATTTACGCTACTACTCTCAAGCACAAAATATAAAGCACCGCCAACAACCTTCATCACAGAGGCCCCAGAGCTAAAATAGGTCATATCATCTCCACTGCCTCCTAAATAACTAGAGTATACCATCCCCCCTTCACCATCGATTTTTTTAACATAAACATCCTTTAACCCCTTAGGACTACTACCGTTGGTAGTCGTTAATACCTGACTGTCATCCCTAGTCCCCATTACATACAGTTCTCCATCACCGTACGCTGAGCGGACTCCATTCAGATTCAGAAAACTCCGATAGACTAATTGACCGCCTAAACTAACTTTTATAGCGACGTGATCACCAGAAGGAATTAATATAGAGCCATCGGTACTAGAGTAGGGGCTATTTACCCTTGTACCAAATAATACTACCGCCCCATCCGCTCCCAGATATAAGTCAATCGTTCCAACATTGGAATCATGGGCATAAATTCTATTGGCAAACTCAATGACCCCACCAGCATCCATTTTGGTCAAAAATAAGTTATTACCAGAGCCAACCACAGCACTTCCATCCGTTACAGGCCAATCCGGCAACGAGCTTGTTGATTTCTCAACCACCAAAAAAACATTCCCATCTTGGGTATTAACACTTCCTTTTGCTGCCGAATAACTACCTGCAGGACCAACATACGCCAGTTGGGAAACCTGGTTAGAGTTCGACACTCCCAACAACACAATATCCGCCATCCCAGATCCGCTGAACTTCGTACTGTTGTTAGTTACAGGAAGATCCCCCGACGTCGCCCCCATTAAAACATAAAGCACCCCAGCATCGTACGTCATATCGAGCAATCGCTCCGACCCGCTCCCCCCAAACAAACTACCAAATTCTAAACTGCCATCTAATACACTTATCTTGCAATATAACAAGTCAGCATCCCCTTGTAAAACAGTTCCATTCGTCACATTAAATGCAGAGTATGTAGATTCTAATTGATTTACTGTACCCACTAAGTAAACGTAATCTCCCTCCACATGGAATTGGCAATCGTCTACTCCATTGAGTATCCTAGCAAACACTACATTACATTGCCCGTCAAATTTTGCAATAAAGTAGTCCTCCGTCCCAACCACCTCCGATCCATCCGTAGAGGGAAAGAAAGAAGTCGCCAGGGTCTTTCCTAATACATAGGTTGATCCGTTTAAAACCTTCCAAGACCGAATTTCCTGAGTAAGATTAGAGCCATAAGGCGACTCTCCTCCAAAAAGAGTGGAACAATCAATACTTACCCCCAATTGTGCATTCAGCCGAAAAAGAGTGAAAAACAATAGAATGATTAAATTATACCTTTTCCTCAAAAAAGCAGACCATGGGATGAGCCACTTCAAAGCGTTCAATTGAAAAATAAAACTCAGTGTTCTAAAAGATTCCATACGTTTAAAGATGTAGATTAGGTAGGTTAAACTTAGACTTTGTTCCTCTGCCAGGAACCATACGGCAAAGGTGATATTCCCAATCGCCACCCTATCTTTGTATTTAAGGCAAGTTTCTTCGGTTTAGTGGCAATCTTCCCTAATCACTCACTCAATAGTGCTCTAATCCCATAACCCAAAAAGGCCTTACCAGCGCGTATTGTGCTACACCCAAACGTCCTCAACAACTAGTTATACCCTTCGTATAGGAAGCACTACCAAGAAAAATTAACCTCTTATGGGAGCGTAAAACGATAAGCAAATCCCATACATTACCTACCTTTGTGTAGTATTTTATCTAAATAATCGGTTGGTTTAGCCAGCGCCCTCCGTTGATAAGTAGCAAATCCTACACCGTACTATTTTCTGAAAATTGGCTGCACAAATGCTTTATTGTATGAATCCAAAAGTAGATCAGTACCTCCTAGATGGATGTATGCGTTGTAAATTGGGTGGTACACCCGCTTGCAAAGTCCATAGCTGGCGAACTGAGCTCGAAGCATTACGACAACTGGTGCTGGAATGTGGGCTGGAAGAGGACGTGAAGTGGGGAGTTCCTTGCTACACATTCGATAATAAAAATATTGTACTCATTAGCGCCTTGAAAGAGTACTGCTGTCTTAGTTTTATGAAGGGAGCACTTATGGAGGACACCCATCAACTACTAATAAAACCAGGAGAAAACTCTCAAGCCACTCGCTACATCAAATTTATAAGTGTCCAACAAATTTTGGACAACCTAGAGGTGCTGAAAGCATACCTACATCAAGCACTAAGCATCGAAAAAGCGGGCCAGAAAATTGCTTTTAAAAAAAATCCAGAACCGCTTCCAATCGAATTAATCGAAAAATTCGCCGAAGACTCAGATCTGGAAAAAGCGTTCTTGGCATTAACCCCCGGCCGCCAAAGAGGATATATCATCTATTTCTCCCAACCTAAGCAATCCAACTCACGATGCAGCCGGATTGATAAATGCAGGCCAAAAATTCTCAATGGGGAAGGGCTACATGATAAATACAGTTGCTAATTAAACTCCCTAACCTATGGCAGGCATTCTAATATGACCGCACCTCCTGCCACCATACACAAATAAAATGGGGGCTTTTTGAACAAATGCTCAAAAAGCCCCCATGCAGACTAGTAGTACCAATACAATTACTAATTACCTGGCAATCACCATCTTCTCAGTTAATACGGTCTTCCCTGCACGAACCTGAACTAAGTACAAACCGTTCGACAGCTCATTTACAGGAATCGTCAATTGGTTCTCTCCAACTCCGGATCGCCAAGTATGCTGCTTAATAGTCCTTCCTGACAAGTCTGTAATCCAATAGCTAACCGCGGTCTCTTCCGTAGCAAGGAAGAGAATTGAATAAAAATCTGAAGCTGGATTAGGTCCTACCCGAAGCTCGGAAACGGACTCCATCGGCTCCTCCAGAACAGATCCGGCGGCACTTCGCTCAGGAACCTGTCCGCCAAACTGTTGCTGACATCCAGTAATAACTACATCGTCGATGTAAACCTGGTCACCATCATCCGATGCGTCCGCCCGAAAGCGAAGGCGGGTTGCCGTCGAAAAAGGACCAGGAATTACAACAGAAGCGCTTTGCCGAACACCATTTGTAAATTGATTTCCTGCCGCAAAGGATGCCTTGGTCACAAATGAATTATTCCCACCAGTAGTTGCGACTTGTACCCAAAAATCCTCGCCATTTTCAAAGCTTACGGTTACGAATGAAAAATCAACCGTAATTTCGTCAAAACTCGACCAATTCTGGTTAGACGTTGTCATTAGGGACGTTGTGGTGTTGTCCCTCAATTGAATACTAAACGTAGGAGAATTAGCATACGCCGAATTATTAATACGCGCACAATCAGTTCCTCCATCTACCCAAATGCCCCAAGAAGCATCAAACCCATTTGAATTGATGGTCGTGTAAGAACATCCTACTCCTCCTCCACAAGGTACTAAACAGGGTGCGTTGTACACTTCATTCCGAATACGGTCACCTGGCTGAACCCCAAAACCGTTATTGAAATTAATACCAACACCTGATACCAAATGACAATAGCTCATCACCGTACCTCCGTTGGTTGGTAAAGGCGCAGTACATCCCTCACTGTACCCAGCCGTTGGCCCACAGCCATCCAAGGCGGTATTATTACCGTTCCAAGCGCATGCATGGGTGTGAGGAGAGCCTAAATTGTGACCAATTTCATGTGTTAATACTTCAATCGTCCAAGAGTAAACCGGAACATTGTTGTAAGAACCCGTAATGCTGCTATAACCTACCCCGTAATAAGCATTGCAAAGCACATCCAAATAAGCGACTCCACCAAGGTTGTGAATACCCACTAAATGCGCTAAATCCCCATCATATATCCCATTTTTAGCGTTTCTAAACTGCGTTAAATAGTTGCTGGCAGATGGCCCTGTATAAGGATCGTTTACACTCCAGATACTTAAAGTGTTGAGCACAAGATTGATACTTTCATTCAAGTACAAAACTGAAACCTGGCTCATGACACCAGTCATATAAGAGGTCACATTCGCCACACTTCCTTTGTTTTGGAAAACAGTAAAATCGGTTTCAATAAACATTTTTACACAATTATCCGGATTGGAAGCACGATTCTCGACTTCTACCTCCAGTTCGCCAATCCGATGCAATTCGTCGTCTGTATGACAAGTAAATCCACCGGGCATCTCGAGTTTCGCTTCTTTATGTAATAAATGCTTCTTATCCCCTCGCCCAGTAACCATGGCAATGGAGTACTGTTCTTCTCCTCTTACAATCCAACCAATCACCTCTCCCTCAAATAGACTAAGCGAAACGAGTGATGAGGCATCACCTCGGACCATTCCCCAGAAATGTACTCCTTTGTCTACCGTTTCTACCTCCTCCCCAGTCTGAGCTAGTTGAACCTTAAACTGGCCGGAAAAATTTTTTGCAGGTACTAAATCCAGCGTTACCACCGAATTATCCTCCCAAGGAAGCAAAATGCTCACAGGCTCCGTTGAATTCGAACGAACTTCCGATACCTGCCGAGCATCCCAATCTAACAAGATACCCCCCGAAGGTAAAGACGTTAATTCAGGGATGGCAGAAATTGGCAAGGCACTTTTATTAAAAAGCGAATACAATGGAACAGTGGCATTTTCATGCGCCTGAAGCACCATTCGTGCCACTGGCTTCAGTCCATCTTGAGCAGCCAATATATGGGCGGCCAACAACAAGCAATAGGTGAGTAGTTTTTTCATAAATACAATTTTAAAATAGGTGAAGAAGAATGAAATAAAATCAAAAACAAACCTCAGGGATTTATTTTAATATCGCAAATAATATTTTGATGCCCCCCTACTTTCATTTTAAAATTATACCAAACTTGCAATACCTTAGCGCCCTTCCTTTTATCCTTATAAATTGAAAAATTAACTAATCAGTATTGCTTATGTCCAACATTAACGCTTCCCGATTATTTATCGCTAGCTGCCTAGCATTGGTTACCACTGCATTTGCCTTCGCTATACGTGCAGGGATCTTGGCAGAGGTTGCCACCCAGTTCGGCCTTACCGATACCCAATTAGGCTACATCAACCAAATGGCAATCCTAGGCTTCCCCATTGCAACCATCGTGGGCGGCTGGCTCTACAACGAGTTCGGCCCTAAAAGAATGGTGTGGCTAGCCTTCGTCACCCACGCCATCGGCATCCTAATGACCATCTTTGCGGGCGATTTTATTACGCTTCTCCTCTCCAATTTCTTCATCGGATTTGGTAATGGAACCGTCGAAGCGGCTTGCAACCCACTCGTCTCCAATATGTATAAGAATAACCAGACAACCATGCTCAACCGGTTCCACGTTTGGTTCCCTGGTGGAATATTCCTAGGTGCACTTATCTCCCAATTCATGGGACCTCAAGGAATGGGCCTCGCATGGCAAGTACAAATTGGGGTCATGCTACTTCCACTCCTTGCTTACGCCTACCTTTTTTATGGTCAACAGTTTCCAGACCGCGAATCATCTGGACAGGCTAGCCTTGCCGACAACCTCAAAGGTATTTTTACTCCCCTCTATCTGTTTATGATTCTCTGTATGGTGTTGACTGCCAATACCGAACTTAGTACTCAACAGTGGGTTGAGCGGTTATTGGGCAAAGCGGGCGCAGAGCCTATGTTAGTTCTAGCCCTTGTTACCGGCCTGATGGCAGTCGGTCGCTTCTACGCTGGCCCGGTAATTCACCGCCTTAATCCAGTGGGCGTTTTATGGGCCTCCGCTATCGTTGCAACTATCGGTATTTATTTAATGAGCATTGCCACTGGGCCAATGACCTACGTCGCAGCAGTCATGTTTGCAATCGGGGTTTGCTATTTTTGGCCTACCATGATCGGATTTACGGCAGAATATATCCCTAAGTCGGGCGCTCTCGGCATGTCCCTTATGGGCGGTGCAGGTATGTTTGCTACCGGAATGCTGCAACCAGTGGTTGGTGGATGGCTCGACCAATCAAAGGTCGACAACGCCGGCGAGATGGGATTCGAATACCAAGGCAATGGCTCCCCTGAAAGTATTAAATCGTTCTTGGAATCCATCCCAGCAGAAAGCATGAAGCAGCTCGAGTTGATGGCAGGACAAGAGACCCTCGTCAATATGTCTATGTTCCCAGCTATCTTAGTAGTAGCTTTCGGCGCATTGTGGTTCTGGTCTCGTAAAAAATAATTGCTCACTTACCCCTTCTATTAATGCACTAAACGGGCGGATAATTGACTTCAATTGTCCGCCCGACTTTTTCCACACAAAAGAAAATCCCAAAATTGAATATTCGGCAATCTTAAAACATTCCACCCTTTGGACCTTATGGTGCCTTCAAACAATCAGGAACAAATAGTTGATCCATA
>CANHDG010000085.1 GCA_947459365.1 Saprospirales bacterium | reverse complement strand
CGATTGTGAGGCTGTGGAAGGCCGCACCTTGGTATTAGTTCAGCTGAAAGGTGGAAACGATGGCCTCAACACCGTTATTCCTATTGCTCAATACGATACCTATGCCAACTTACGTCCTACCATTAAAGTGGGTGAATCCGGCACAGGTGCTTATATCCCCCTGGATGGCACGTTGAAAAACGATCGTCAAGTAGGTTTGCACCCAAGCCTGGGCCCCATCAAAGAAATGTACGACAATGGCTGGGTTAACATCGTGCAGGGAGTTGGCTACGAACAGCCCAATCAGTCGCATTTTAAAAGCACCGACCTGTGGTTATCCGGAGGGGACGGAACCCCGGAGAATTTCAGCATCTCCTCGGGCTGGATGGGCCGAGCCTTGCAGGCCTTGTATCCCGACGTTACAGGGGCTCCTCACGAGTTGATGCCCGATCCACTGGGTATCCAAGTCGGTGATCCTAGCCCCTCTCTTGGATTTCACACCGAAACAGAGCACCAGAATTCTATCAACCTCAGTGGCCAAGACATCGGAGGATTTTACTCCTTAATTCAGACCATTGGAGGGCTGCCTCCGCTGCAAATTTCGGATGATGAGCATGGGGAGGAGATTGAATACATAATGAATGTGGAGCGGAGCGTCAACTTATATGCTGAACGGATCACCCAGGTGTTTAATATTGGAACCAATGCGATCAGCTACCCCAATACGGCCTTTGCCAACCAGCTGAAGACCGTTGCCCGATTGATCCGTGGAGGAAGCCGAACTAAAATTTTCCTTTGTTCCCTAGGAGGTTTTGATACCCATGAAGGTCAAGTGGGTAGCACTGCTTTAGAAGGGGCCCATGGCGATGTGATGAATACCTTCGCTCAGGGAATCAAAGCCTTTTTTGATGATTTGCAGGCGATGGGGATTGCAGAACAAGTGCTTGCTTGTTCCTTCTCTGAGTTCGGTCGCTGCGCCCGCGAAAATGGTTCCACAGGAACCGATCACGGTACCCTGGCTCCGATGTTTATTTTTGGGAAAGGCGTAAAACCAGGCGTAACCGGAACCAATGTCAATCTGAGTAACCTCACTAACGATAATCAGCTGCAAAATATGCAGCACGATTACAGGCAGGTATTTACCACCCTACTTCAAGATTGGTTGGGAGCAAATAACTTTGTACTTGAAGAGACCTTGTTTGATAGTTACATGAAAGTGCCCCTGATTGGTAGTACTTTCAAGGCAGATGCCGCCTGCTATTTTGGAGGAACTACGATTATTGGGGAGGGCTTCAAAGCCTCCAACACCCTCACCGTATTTCCCAACCCGGCTCGGTTCAATGCAGAGGTCAGCTATCAATCAAGTACGGCCTTTTTAGCACAATTATCGTTGCATTCCATGTCCGGCAACTTGGTTTATAACGGCCGAGTGAAGGTGCAACCCGGAGACAACTTGTTTTATCTGGATGTTTCAGGACTGTCTGGAGGCTCTTATTTGGTCCGATTGGAGAACCGGGAAACTGGCATTGCGGAAGTACGTAAATTGATGGTGGTAGGGAAATAAATCCTTCCATTTACAAAAAAGAAAAGCCAGTCGCTCCCCTTGGAAGGACTGGCTTTTTCTATGTGCTGCTAAAAAAGTTACTGTTTCGGACTTGCCTCCACCACACCAGAGGGGGCAGGCAAGGTTAGCTCCAGTTTTTTAGGGGCATAAACGCTAAAAGAAACTTGTTCCTTGATATCTGCTCCTTTTGCTTTTAACTGACGCTTTAAATTGGGGGCTGAAACGGTTGATTGGCCCTCTGAATTCACCAAGCTGAGGTTGTACCTCCCAATTCGTACCAGTTCTTCCAACATGGATGGACTCGTTCCATCCGGCATTTGAACGGTGATTTCAAAACGAAGTGTGGGGTTGTCCCATGAATTTACTTCCACCGTACCGGGTAGATCTAAAAAAACAGAGTTGATACCAGTCATGTTAAACGAACGAGTGAATGTTCGGGTAACGGATTGTGCATGAACTGTAGCCACACTCAGAAATAGGAGGGCGATTAGTCGAAAATAAGCTGTAACATTTTTCATAGTAACCTCCGTTTTATTAACTATACAAATTACGGTTCTTTTTTTGGCTTTGTCAAGGGTTGGTGCAATATTATTTTACAAAATAAGCCTTAATAAATCAATCAACGGAGTATTTGAAAAAAAAGTTCCAGTTCATTCGTTGACCGGGTTGATTTTTTCCAAAAAAGAAATTCATCTTCAATTAACACTTGCATGTTACCTTCGCAAAAAATACACCTGGTTATGAAACACCTTTTTGTTCTTGCGTCTGTTTTTCTTGCTTTTTCATTAAACGCGCAGCATAAGTTACTTCGAAGTGGCCCTATGCTTGGATATGTAGATATGAGGGAGGTACTACTTTGGGCACAGACCAAAGAGGCGGCGACGGTCCAGTTTGAGTATTGGCCAGCCGAACAACCGAAGGAAATTCGATCTACTCCTAAGGTGCGGACCGAGGCCAATGCTGGCTTTACTGCTAAATGTGTCGCAAGTCCGCTGGAACCGGGTGTGAAATACGAATACCGTTTAATGATCAATGGTAAAGCGGTGTCTTTACCGTATCCAACGACCTTTAGTACTCAATCCTTGTGGCAGTTCCGGACTGATCCACCTTCTTTTACCGTGGCGGCAGGCAGTTGTAATTACGTCAATGAAACAGTTTACGATCGTCCTGGAAAGCCTTATGGTAGCGAACACGAGGTGTTTACCAGCCTAGCCCAGAAAAAACCGGATCTAATGCTATGGTTAGGGGATAATACCTACCTGCGGGAGCCAGACTGGTCTACTCGAACAGGGGTTTACCATCGATATACCCATACCCGCTCTCTACCGGAAGTGCAACCACTTTTGGCTTCAACCGCTCATTACGCTACCTGGGATGACCATGATTTTGGTCCGAACGACAGCGATGGGACCTGGGTGCACAAAGGACTTTCCTTGGAAGCGTTTCAAATTTTTTGGGGGAATCCTAGTTTCGGAGTGGAGGGAGCGCCTGGAATTACGTCCGCTTTTAAATACAATGATGTGGATTTTTTCTTGTTGGACAACCGTTACCACCGTACGCCTGATTTTTGCAAGACCTGTCCTGAGCGAACGCAATTAGGTAAAACGCAGTTGAAATGGTTTTTAGAAGCGCTCTCTGCCAGTTCCGCTCCGTTTAAAATAGTCGCCATTGGCGGGCAGGTGCTGACCAGTAATGAGGCGCACGAAACCTATATCAATTTGTACAAAGAAGAGCGCGATCTTATTTTGGCGCACATCGAGCGCGAAAACATCAAAAACGTGGTCTTTATGACGGGAGATCGGCATTTTACGGAGCTGAGTGCCCTTACCAATTCAAAGGGGAATGTGTTGTATGATTTGACTACCTCCTCCCTCACGGCAGGTATATATTCTGGAGCTGCTAAAGAGCAGAATCAGTACCGGGTAGACGGAACCCTTACGACGGTTCATAATTTTTCAACCCTGCATTTCTCTGGTCCACGCAAAGAAAGAGTCATGGAAATCAAGGTATGGGATAAGGACGGGAAAGAGCTTTGGTCAAAGACCATCAATAGCCAGAAATAAAGATGGTAGGGGTAGTAGGAGCAGGAAGTTTTGGTACCGCGGTGGCTAATTTGTTGGCTGCTAACACGGATGTATTGATTTTTAGTCGGCGCGCCGATTTTGTAGAGGCGGTAAATGCGGATTCGGAGTACCAAGGTGTCAAACTGCACCGCCGTATTAGGGCTACGCTCGATCCGCAAGCGGTTTCAGAGCGTTGTACGTTGTTGTTTTTTGTGGTTCCATCCGGTAATTTCCGGGAAATTCTTCAAGGGTTTTCTCCTTACTTGCGGCCCCATCACATCGTTATTCACGGTACCAAAGGATTTGATTTGGGAGGAATTTCGAATGAACTACTGGAAAGCCAAGGGCTCTCTCTTAGTCGGAGCGATGTTCGGACCATGAGCGAAGTGGTGCTGGAGGAGACTAGTGTTGTACGGGTTGGCTGTCTGTCGGGCCCTAATCTGGCAGCTGAAATTGTGGCAGGGCAGCCCACGGCCACGGTGATTGCCAGCCGGTTTAAAGAGGTAATCCAATCTGGCCAAAAAGTGCTCAACAGCCGGCGTTTTCATGTTTTTGGTTCGTATGACTTGTTGGGCGCAGAGCTGGCTGGGGCATTAAAAAATATCATAGCGCTGGGATCGGGAATCCTTGGTGGACTCGGGATGGGACGCAATGTCCAAGGCCTGTTGATCGCTAAAGGACTGGGTGAAATGGTACACTTTGGTTTGGCGATGGGGGCTACCAACCAAGCTTTTGTAGGGGTGGCGGGCATTGGAGACTTGGTAGCTACTGCAACCAGTACCAATAGCCGCAACTATACGTTCGGGACTTACTTGGCACAGGGATTATCTGTTGCAGAAATTCGGGACCAAATGCCGGAGTTGGCGGAGGGCGTTCGGACCTTACGGATTGCTCATGCGTTGGCTAAACATTACAAGTTACATGTTCCCATCACCGATATGCTGTATGCCGTTGTATTCGAAGGTGTGCCGGTGGAGCGGGCCCTTGAGTACTTAATGACCTACCCGTATGGGGTGGATGTTGATTATATTTAGCCGTAAAAAAAATCCCGGATGTTGAAGGTGTTCAAGATCCGGGACTGAATTGAAGGGTTTCAGCTTATTTTAAACGGCTTAAAACCGATTTCATACGTCTAATTGCTTCCCGGAGTTGTTCTTCGGAGGCTGCGTAACTAAGGCGAAAGCAATTTGGGTCCCCAAATGCGCTTCCTGAAACCAGGCCTACATGTCCTTGAAGGAGTACGTAATCGCAGAAATCATCCGCAGTATGAATGGTAGTCTGCCCGTCTGATTTTCCGAAATAAGCACTCACATCAGCGAAAATATAGAACGCTCCGTCCGGCAAGTTCGTTTTAATCCCTGGAATTTCTTCCAGCATGCTCAATACGATATCCCGGCGTTCCCGGAAGGCCTCCCGCATTTGTTCGGTAGGGGTGCGATCGCTTAAAAGCGCAACAGCCCCGGCTTTTTGACCGAAGGAGGAAGCGCCACTCGTCACCTGCCCCTGTATTTTGGTGCAAGCATCGGCAATAAGTCGAGGAGCGCCAATGTAGCCTAATCGCCAACCAGTCATGGCAAAGCCTTTAGCAAAGCCATTGATGGTAATGGTTTGGTTTTTTACCTGAGGGAAGGAGCCGATACTAACATGTTCATGGGTGAAATTGATGTACTCATAAATCTCATCGCTGATGATGTACACCTGCGGGTGTTTTGCTAATACGTCGGCATAGGCCTCCAACTCCGCCCTGGAAAATACTGCGCCAGTGGGGTTGCAAGGAGAGGAAAAAATGACAAATTTGGTTTCGGGGGTGATGGCAGCTTCCAGCTGAGCGGGTGTGGGCTTGAAATCCTGTTCTACGCCCGCGTACACGCACACAGGTACTCCCTCAGCCATTTTTACGATTTCATAATACGATACCCAGTAAGGGGAAAACAGGATAGCCTCGTCTCCTGGGTCAAGAAGTACTTGGCATAAGTTATAAACGGATTGCTTGGCACCATTACTGACCACAATTTGGTCAGGAGCATAATCCAGGTTGTTGTCCCGTTTAAACTTTTCACTAATGGCCTTGGTTAAGTCGGGTAGGCCAGCAACGGGTGTATATTTGGTGTAGCTGTCTTTCAGTGCTTGGTAAGCAGCTTCCTTGATATGGTCTGGCGTGTCAAAATCAGGTTCTCCCAGACTTAAACTAATCACGTCATGGCCTTGAGCCCGGAGTTCGCGGGCCATACGAGCCATTTTAAGGGTTTCCGATTCTGAGAGCGCCAATACGCGCTGGGATAAGACTTGCTGCATGGGTAGTAAAGGTTAAAAACAGGGACAAATTTAATCAAATAATAAGCAAGCCCAATGGCTTTTCCGATTCATAACTGGTTTTTACTGAAAAATAACAAGAAACGGACCGGGTGCATGTTTTAAGAGGGAAAAAGGCAAAAAAAAAGGGCCTGACATCTGTCAGACCCTTTGTGCGGGAAGCGAGACTCGAACTCGCATGACCGTGAAGTCACTGGTGTTTGAGACCAGCGCGTCTACCATTCCGCCATTCCCGCCTCTTTTTCTAAGCGGGTGCAAAGGTAAAAAGGTTTTCTTTAATGCGCAACAAATATCTTTTTTTTAGAAAAAAAATTTTCACTTCCTCTAAATCCGCTGCTTGCTCGCCCTGATCTTGGTACCGTTCTAGAATGGGTTGTATGGATTGTG
Source organism: Saprospirales bacterium (assembly GCA_947459365.1). Lineage (GTDB taxonomy): Bacteria > Bacteroidota > Bacteroidia > Chitinophagales > Saprospiraceae > M3007. Next base: position 6,313 of record CANHDG010000085.1, on the reverse strand, counting down.
TTAGCTGGTCCTCCATTTCCTGTACCTGCCGGAGTGTTTTTTCCCAGCGTTGAGCATCCATTTCCAGCTGTAAGTCCATGATAGCTTCATTGATATCCATCATTTCCATCAAGAAGCTCGGTGGCATCGCTGCTTGCTTCTGCTCGTCCCCCAGCAGTCCTTTCTGTTGCAAAATATACTGCATCCGTTTGTCTGGATCAGCCAAGGTGGTATAAGCCTGGTTGTTCAGGGTAGATTGTTCCAGTGCCCAGGCTTGTTTTTCGGCCGGCTCCAGGGAATAAAAGTCTGGATGAAACCGCTTGCTGTTGGTATAATATTGCCGACGCAAGGTGGCTTCATCCAGAACGAACGAAACCGGGAGTTCAAAAAAATCAAAGTACTGCATTACATAAACCTTGAGATGACGTGGCGCCAGATATCCAATCCGAACGCATAAATCATAAGTCCAATTAACAGGAAGAAACCAGCCGTTACTGCTTTTTCCAAGAAAGTGTCGCTCACTTTTTTACCAGTAACCACCTCCCAAATCAGGAATACCACATATCCTCCATCGAGGGCCGGAATGGGGAGTAGGTTCATAAAGGCCAAAATAAGGCTAAGTGTGGCGGTAAGGCTCCAAAAAGCTTCCCAACTAAATTCTGCCGGGAACATATTACCGATGCTAATAAAACTACCCAGATTCTTGTTGGCAGAGATTTGCCCGGTGATCATCTTTCCAAAAGCATTCACTTGGGTGGTCAGGAAACTCCAACCCATTTCCACCCCTTCTGGCAGCGCTTTCATCAGGGAATATTCTTCTCGGCGGGTATCGAGTAGTTTTCCTATAGAGCGGGCTTGGACGCCAATGGTCCCTTCCTCTGAGACGGTCACCGGAAAAGCAAGAGAATCGGTGCCGCGAAGTACCCGGATGGAAACCTCTTTCCCTTTATTGGCTTGAACGAGCTTCACAAACTGGTCGTAATATTGAGCAGGTTGATCGTTAACGGTCAAGAATAGGTCGTCTTTTTGCAAACTGGCTTTTTCAGCAGGGGAGGCTGGTGCCACCTTATCGATGTAGAACGGCATTCGAGGCGCCATCAGGGCAGTTTTGGGGATGCCCATATCGGTTACCTTACGGGCAATGTCGCTGCTCACGGTAATTACCTGCTCTTGACCGTCCCTTAAGACTGTGACTTGATGCTGATCGCCTAAGATCATTTGTTCCATCACAACACTCATATCAAACCGCTCGAAGGGGGTATTACCGATTTTGAGGATTAAATCTCCATTTTGGAAGCCTTCTTTAATTAGAACAGAGTCAAAGGCCATCCCATGTTGGGTCATGGATTGAGTAGGAACGTATTCCTTACCGTATCCCCAGAGCAACATAGCGAAGATAAAAAAGCCGAGGATAAAATTGACCGTCACCCCGCCAACCATAACGATTAGCCGTTGCCAGGCGGGTTTGGAGCGGAATTCCCAGGGCTCAGGAGCACGGTTTTTAAATTCGGTATCCATGCTTTCATCTACCATGCCTGCGATTTTAACATAACCACCCAGAGGAAGCCATCCAATTCCGTACTCTGTTTCTCCTTTTTTTAGTTTAAAAAGGCTGTTAAATGGAGGGGAGTCAAAAAAGAGGTAAAATTTATCGACTTTAATTTTAAACCATTTGGCGGGAAGAAAGTGACCCAATTCGTGAAGAACGATCAGGATAGAAAGGCTCAACAACAACTGGCCTACTTTAATCAGAAATTCCATTAAGCTGCGCTATTTTGGTAAAGCAATAGGTGCTCCTTGGCATTGTTAGACAAGGACGATGGCAAATGTACATGATTTGCAAGGAACAGCCGGTAAAATTTGGAGGAACGACTCCAGACCAGGTGCGGTTTTAGAACAAATCCCGGTAATTAGGGTAATCGTCGCCGTCCTCCTCCTCAGAGTCGTTCAAGTTTCCAGCTAGAAAATCCTTGAAAATAAGTTTGGTGTGAATAAAGGATTTTTGGATGGTGTCGGATTCCGCCAGTCCGTGCAATACCAATTCCATCCAAGTAAGTAAGTCTTCTTCTTCCGCTACGGGCTGTTCTTTTACCAGCTTTTTAAGTCCAGCTACCGATTCGATGGCTTTTCGGAATCGGTCATCAGGGGCGTCGAGTAGAAGATCAACTGAGTGGCCACCGGCAAACCAGGCTTTTACAGTGCCATAGGGATCTGCTTCTTTTCCTTTTTTGAGCTTAGCCGGATTGGGGAAGTGCAGTAAAAATTGTTTTTGAAGGGCCTTTCCGATTATGGCCATTGCCACTGCGTGCGGACCTTCTTGTTCACCTTCGTACACCATTTCGACTTTACCAGTGATGGCGGGCACAACTCCCCAAAAATCACTAATGCGCGCGGTGGTACTGCTTTCTCCATTTCGAAGCATCCGTCGTTCGGCGGTGGAGTAGAGGTTCTCATACGCTGCGATGGTTAAGCGAGCACTTACCCCGCTTTTTTGATCTACCAATTCGCTTTCTCTTGCAGCGAACGCAATTTCTTCCACCAGGTTTTTCAGCAGGTCAGGTACCTTAATCTGTTCGCGTTGTTCTGTAGCTAACCCTGCTTCTTGTTCAGTAATCTGTCGGCCAATATCAATTGTGAGCGGATAGTGGGTGGTAATCTGGCTCTCAATCCGGTCTTTTAGAGGCGTGATAATGCTGCCCCGGTTGGTGTAATCTTCTGGATTGGCTGTGAATACCAGCTGTACGTCCACGGGTAATCGGAGTTTAAAACCCCGGATTTGCATGTCGCCCTCTTGCAGTACGTTGAAGAGGGCCACCTGAATCCTCGCCTGGAGGTCGGGCAACTCATTGATGACAAACAAGCACCGGTGTGCCCTTGGAATCATCCCAAAGTGGATGACACGCTCATCGGAATAGGGTAATTTGAGGGTAGCGGCTTTGATGGGATCCACGTCGCCAATCAGGTCAGCGATGCTGACATCTGGGGTGGCTAATTTTTCCACATAGCGTTCACTACGGTGGACCCATTCGATGGGTGTATGGTCCCCTTTTTCCGCTACAAGATCCAACGCATAGCGGCTGATCGGCTGCAAAGGATCATCATTGAGTTCACTCCCCGCCACTATCGGCATGTATTCATCCAGCAGATGCACCATTAAACGGGCCAGTCTGGTTTTGGCTTGTCCACGAAGTCCCAGCAAGAGGATATTGTGCCGGCTTAAGATGGCACGCTCTAAATCGGGAAGCACCGTTTCATCAAAACCATAAATCCCAGGAAATACAGTTTCTCGTTGCTTTAGTTTTTGTAGAAGGTTTTCGCGTAGCTCTTGTTTGACACTGCGTGAACGGTATCCTGCTTGTTTGAGCTCACCCAAGGTGAGAATAGAATGGTGATCTAGATGCATCATGCTACCTTAACAGCGATCAAAATAAAAAGTTGAGCGACTGAGTTCCTCCATTTTTTTTCAGCTTTTGGCCTTGGTGCTTTCTTTTTATCGCTTGCATTGTCTTGCTGACTAAAAATGGCCCTTGTTTCCTTTTATCTATGACAATCCAACCAAAAGACCGGGCTAAACGCAGTGGGAAATAGCCCTCAAAGCCTTCTGCTTGGAACCAATTATCGGTGTCAGAATGTTAAAAAACGAGTGCGCGTGCCAAAATATAGAAGTTATTTTCAGATATTTGTGCGCAAGCAGAAAAGCAAGAGCGATCGGTATGAATATTATATTGTGCGCATATGTTAAAATGCAGCACAAAAAGACGAAGCTGGGCATCATCCCGTTTAAAGCCGATTCACACTTCTTCCGCAGTTATTTCTTATTGTTGATTCGTTAAATTAAAATACATTTCATGAGGTTGAGACTATTTCGCGCCAGTCATTTGGTGGTAGGGCTGGCTTTTTCCTTGCCTGTTTTTTCTGTATTTGGACAGGTAAAAAAGCCCCAACACGCAGTGCTGCAAGATTCTTGTTCAGAGCAGCCGGCGTTGGTGATTAAGGGTTCTGGAGTGGTCACTGTAGTGTCCGATAAATTGATTGAGGACCGGATGAACCAAATGAGTTCTTGTTTGGATGTCCGGACAACCGCCGTTGTAAAAAGTTATCTTACGGGATACTTGCGCCGTGCTGAGCGGACCAAGCAAATTTTGAGCAGGCGGTTAACCTACTTTCCCTTATTTGAGCGGGTGCTTCAGGAACATGGGGTGCCAGATGATCTCAAGTATCTGGCGGTAGTGGAATCTGCGCTCAATCCAGTAGCGGTATCCCGTGTGGGTGCTTCTGGTCTTTGGCAATTTATGCCTTATACGGGCACCGATTATGGTATGCAAATCAACTCAGCGGTGGATGAACGCAACAATGTGGTTAAGTCGACGGAAGGTGCTGCCGAGTATTTGAAGCACTTGTACCTTCAATTTAACGATTGGGCATTGGCCTTGGCTGCTTATAATAGTGGTCCTAACAGGGTAAACTCGGCTATCCGCCGCGCAGGAAGCCGCAATTTCTGGATTATACAGCGCTATTTGCCCAAAGAAACTCGTGATTATGTTCCCGCTTTTATCGCTGCCTCCTACATCTGCAACTTTTTCAGCGAACACAACCTGGATTTTGACTTGCCAGACTTGGATGTTCAATTGACCGACCATATCACCGTTTACGACGGGATGTCCTTTTCCGCCATCGCCAAAGCGACGGGCCTTTCTTATCAGACCGTTGCAGACTTGAACCCTGGATTCAAGCGGGCTTATGTGCCTCCTTCTACCCGAGGATATTACGTCACGCTGCCCAAACGAGTTATGCCTGCGTTTGTACGCTACTTGAATGGCCTTGGTGGAAATAAATATGCCTTGGAAGGAGCAGACTATTACAGCACAGATCCAGCAGCGAACGGAGCGTATTACCAGACCTTGGTTAAATGTAATGAGCCCGAATTCGTTGACCGCTTTGCCCAAAAGATCGGAACAACGGGCGCCCACTTGCGTGCCTGGAACAATATTGAAGGTATTTACGTTCAGCCCAACCAAACACTTCGAATATGGAAACCAGTCCCTGTTTTAAAACACTTGGCAGGGGTAGAAGCGCCAGTAGAAAAGCCGGTTGAAACACCGATTCCAACAGAGAAGGTGAATGCAGCAGCCCCTACTTCTCTTAAAGCTACCGGCAAGCAATACTTGTTTCATAAAGTGAGTGATGGAGAAAGCATTCACGATTTGTCCAGGAGGTATGGAGTGAGCGTAGATCGATTGGTTGCGCTCAACAATGTGACTGAGCTAAAGGTGGGTATGTTACTCCGGATTAAAGAAATTTAGCAATTTTGCACAAAACAAATGATTTAATGCAGGCTTGTCGCTTTTTTGTGGCAAGCCTGTCGTTTTTTAACCGGAATTAACGACATTTGCGGAACTCAATAGCACACCGTTTAATCTCAACGTTATGACAAGAGCCCTCATTATTGAAGATGAACCAGAGAGCGTAGATAACCTGCGTAATTTGCTGAAGTTGTATTGTCCAGACGTTGAGGTAGTTGCCACAGGAGGCTCCAATGCGGACCTGTTAAAAATTGCAGCTGAAGACAGCAATTACCAGTTTGACGTTGCCTTTTTGGATGTGATGTTGCCGGATGGTCTTATTTTTCAGGGTTTGAACCAATTGGATGAGATCTCTTTTGATATCATTTTTGTGACGGCTTTCGATAAATATGCTTTGACAGCCTTCGATTTTTCCGCCATTGACTATGTGCTCAAACCCATTGAGCCCATTGATCTTCAACGGGCGGTTAGTCGAATCAGTCTGAGCAAAAATGGACGCACCACGAAAGAACGGCTGGAAGTACTGCAACAAAATTTCCCCAACAGCTCTGCCAATCCCTTTGAAAAAATTGGAATATCGGCCGTGGAGGGTATTCACTTTGTTCGCTTGAGTGATATTGTCCGGCTAGAGGCGGAAGACAACCACACGCATTTTTTTGTCACCAGTGGTGAAAAAATCACCACCGCTAAAACAATAAAAACCTACGAAGACGTCCTCTCCAAATTTAATTTTCTGCGAGTTCACAAAAAGAATATAATTAATATGAACTACATGAAAAAATTTGCTAAAGAGGAAGGGTTTCTCGAACTGGAAAACTCCGAACGGGTAGAAGTTTCTCGTAGAAAGCGTCCTGTTATTATGGATGCTATGCGCCGGATGTACGGGGATGTATAACTGAGTAGCCCCTTTGCGGGGTAAGAAATAAAGTGATCGAATAATTATAGGTTGACCGACAGGTCTCGATGAACATTGATATGGGATTTTTTGATAAGTTTTTTAGCAAGTAAAAAAAAGAAGACCTGGATAAAGG
>CANHDG010000084.1 GCA_947459365.1 Saprospirales bacterium | reverse complement strand
TTACCATTTTGTATTGCATTAGCAGCTTTAGTATGGGATTGGTAGGAGAACTCATCAGCTTGCTCTCTTGAGATATCCCATTTTTTTGCGACTGCTTCTGCTGTTAAGCCCATACCTACTACATAATCAGGCGTATTACTGGCAATATTATAGTTGGGGGCTAGTTTATAGCCAGTCATGGGTATCAGGCTCATACTTTCTGCACCGCCAGCGATGAATACATGTCCCATTCCTGCTCTAATTTTTGCAACAGCGATTGATATGGTTTCTAAGCCAGATGCGCAGTATCGATTGATCGTCATACCCGGGACCTCTTTTCCGAGTGCTCTAACGGAGATGAGGCGTCCAATTTGGAGACCTTGTTCTCCTTCAGGGTTTGCGCAGCCCACTAGCACGTCATCCACTTGTTTTTTATCTATTTGGGGCACACTTGCCAGTAGGTGTTGAATTACATCGATTGCGAGATCATCTGGCCGATAATTTTTAAATCCTCCTTTACCCGCTTTGGCTACAGCGGATCGAAAACCGGCAATTATATAAGCTTCCATAGACTAGAAATTGAAGCGTTTGAGGGTGAATGAGCGGTGAAGTAATAATTAAGAGCTAGCGGAGTACAGTTTTGATGGGCATTTTGTTCAAGGGAAAAAAATGATCACCCATCCAGAGCAGTAATTCTGAAGCACCAATAACAGGAAGGCAAATGTAAAGGAATTCAGCGATTATTCGCTAGGTTGATTGTCTTGTAGGGGATAAACCGGGCGAATAATTCTTCTTTATACCATTTTTGGGTTCTAGTTTCTTTGATGATTCCCTTGTGAGGGTTGGCATTGTAGGCGTAGGCCATCATTTGTTTGCCGGATTCCCAAATACTAAAAGTGGCTTGATGGATTAGGGGGGCTTCGCCTATACCGATTGCGAATTGTAGGCCAGGAGTATTTTCTACGGCCATGCTTGCGGATGGGACCTGTTTCCAAAATGCCCAAAGTCGTCTTTTCCGGATTGTGGCCCTTGTTAATACTGCGACCGGAGCATTGGGATCAAATGCTAGAACGGCCTCGAAGGGATTCTGATTGTTCCACAAGCCGTGACTCATTGTATTATGTAGAAAATGCGTTTGAACTCGTTCTGAGTGCTTAGTATAGTCGTTGAATAGAGAGTGATTTGAAAAGAAGCGTTCTGCGGATGCCTCATTATCCCAGACAGCTAGGATTGCATAAGTGGAAAAATCGGGAAGGATGCTAAATCCATTAATAGCACCGGAGCCTAAAAATTTTAGGAATTGAAGACCGGCGACCTTTCCAACTCTAAATGGGCCTATTCCCATTTGAGAAAAGGCCCAATATTTATTTTTCCAACCAGAAAAGTGGAAAATGCTCACGGTTGTGACTTGCATGTTATGAGAATACCTAAATGGTTAATAGGGAATAAACGCATCAGCTTCTGGATCGTTCAATTTTCGAACTTAGATCCAGTCGGATGTCGGTATTTCATGAAAGGTATTTTTAGTAAAGTAGGCAGGTGATTGTGTTCTTGTACTTCCATGTGTGTATCAATTCCAAACCTAATTTTTTCATGTGGTAGCCACATGAACGTTCCAAAGAGGCGGTCCCAGATGGCAAAAATATTACCGTAATTGGCATCTGTGTAGGGTAACATGTAGTGGTGGTGCACGCGGTGCATTCCTGGCGTTACTATGATCCAAGCTAGACCTTTATCTAGCCATTCTGGCAGGCGGATATTCGCGTGGTTGAGTTGAGAAAGGATAACAGATAGGCTTTGATACATCATGATAATCCACCAGTCTGCACCAGCGAGGATTGCACCTCCAGCGGTGAAGACGAAGCGGAACACACTTTCGCCTGGATGGTGACGATTGGCAGAAGTGGTATCTACTTGTTGATCAGTGTGGTGAATGAGGTGAAAGCGCCACATCCATTTCACCTTGTGTTCCGCCCAGTGGACTAAATAGGCTCCGATCAAGTCGAGAAGTAGGAGGCCAGTGATCATGTATAGCCAGATTGGCATGTTCGGAAGCCATTGAAGAATACCGAAATGGTTGTTAACAGCCCAGGCACTCCCTTCCAACAAAAGAAATGCTAGGATGAAGTTGACCAAGATAGTAGTAAGGGTGAAGAACAAGTTGATTCCAGCGTGTTTCCATCTATTGTAATCTGATTTATATTTTGGTATGCCTGTTTCTAAAAGAGAAAAGAATGTTAGGCCCCCAACTAATAGGGCGCTTCTATGGCTGGAGGGGATTTGGTTAAAATATTCAATTATTGTTTCCACGAAAAAAGCGTTTAGTATAGTGTAATAGACGTGTAAAATATAGCGGTACTACTTACTGATTGTGAACGGTTATCGGTTGTATATTATTGGGGTGGAAATATCGTATTATTTTGGGCGAAAGTAGTACACTGCAATTAAGTTTGGTAGAGAAGCAGGTGAAAATAATGAAATTGGATTTGAAAAAAGCTGAAGGAGGTTTAACTTTGAGCTGTTATGTTTGATCTAGATTTTTCAAATCCCGCACTTTCGGAGGCGGAGCTATTGGCTCATTTAACGGCTAGGATAGAGGAAATGCTAACACATGAGCCTGATTTGTTGATGAGTTTACTGTATCGAAACGATGTGGAGGAAAAGGCAATTTTAGCAGCTTTGCAACCATCACCCAATGAAACTGTATCAATGGCCCTAGCTCGGCTTGTTTTGGAACGTTATAAACAGCGTTCTGCATCCAAAAAAAGAGTATCTATTGAGCAGAGGGATATTCCGGAGGGTTGGGAGTGGTAAATTATTTACGGAGGTTTTATCTTTGCGTTGCCGCCCGTATTACAAACAGGACTGGCACAATAGATATGGGAAAACACCTCCACAATCGCGTCAATCGACGCCTGCTAAAGGAGTTATTGCTCCAGCGCAATGAGCCTCGCGTTACACTTTCTTTTTACAAGTACGTTCAGTTAAAAGATCCTCAACAATTCAGGGATGATTTGTATAGGGCTTTAGATACTGTTGGGACCCTTGGGCGAATTTATGTAGCTTCGGAAGGGGTGAATGCGCAACTTTCAGTTCCAGAGCATCAGTTTGAGGCCTTCAAAGAAGTACTTAACCAATGGGATTTCTTCCGGGGAATGCGTCTTAATGTTGCTGTTGAGGCGGATGGAAAGTCTTTTTTTGCCTTAATTATCAAAGTTCGTAGGAAGATAGTTGCTGATGGGGTCGACGATCCTAATTTTAATCCATCTGATACGGGCCGTCATTTAAGTGCTGCGGAATTTAACGCTTTGACAGATGATCCTGACACTATTTTAGTGGATATGCGCAACCATTATGAGAGTGAGGTGGGTCATTTTGAGGGGTCAATTATACCTGATGTGGCTACGTTTCGGGAGGAGTTGCCGATGGTTGCAGATTTGTTATCAGGGCACAAGGACAAGAATATTGTTATGTATTGTACAGGAGGTATTCGTTGTGAAAAGGCCAGCGCATATATGAAGTACCGTGGTTTTCCTAATGTTTTTCAGTTGGAAGGAGGCATTATTGAGTATGCTAGACAGATAAAAAATCAACAGTTAAAGAATAAGTTTCGCGGAAAGAATTTTGTCTTTGATGAGCGCTTGGGTGAGCGCATCAGTAAAGAAGTCATTGCGCATTGCCATCAGTGCGGGGCTTCTTGTGATGATCACATCAACTGTACAAACGATCAGTGTCACATCTTATTTATCCAGTGTTCGGAGTGTAGGGCAAAATACCAGGCCTGTTGTTCTCAGGAGTGTGCTGATTTTATTCAGTTACCTGCAGAAGAGCGCGCCCGTTTGGCACCGACCATGACATTTAACGGGTCTACTTTTGGGAAGGGTGTGTACAAGGCTTGGAGGAGCGCCTCTAAACGTCTAGTTGAAGCTGCTGAGTAAGGCTGTTGGTTATGTTGAATGAAAAAGGCGTAATTAGCCACTATGTTAAGAAGTAGAATTACAATAATTAGAAAGGGGCGCTGTCAGTTATTGACAGCGCCCCTTTCTAATTATTTTTCTCTATTATTCTAATTATCTGAAGAAGGTATCTAAGGGTAAGCCAATGGTCAACTGCTGATAGCGAAGACTTTTATTGCCATCATCTGCCCAGTTTGCGGACATACCAATTTCATATCGAAGAGTAACGGCATTAGCATAACGGACACCGGCTTCCATTCGACTTGAGCGGTAACGGTATTTGGTAGGGTCTCCTGCACGATCTACAACATCACCATAGGAGGTTGTGCCCAGTGCATAGATAACTGTTTGTCCGACTGTTGTGGATAGACCACCACCAATCACAGGTCCCCAACCTGTAGTGTAGCCCTTGTTGTTCAATGAGGTTGGGTAGGCGGGATTTCGGTGGGCAGGCACATAGGATGCTGCTTCGACGCCCAACAGAGTAATCAATCGAACCGGCGTGCTCACTCCACGAATGGTAATGGATGGATTAAACATTACATCGAAGTTGGCATTGAACATCAATGGGTTAATGCCCTCGTTTTGTTGAGCTGGTACTTCCGGATTAATGTTATTAGTATTGTTTTTAAACCAGCTACCTTGTGCTCGCCAACGAGGTTCCCAGAGGCGATCAAATTGTTCAACAGAGCGAACTCCGATTACCGGGGCTTGAGTTTGTTGGAAGGTGTAATAGTAATTTACTTTAGCATTCTGATTTCCAGCAGTTAGTTCAAACTTTGTAAAAAGACTTGGGTTAAACAACTCGTCCAATAGTGCCTCAAAGTTACTGGGCCCATTGGCTGGAATATTCATAAATGCACTGGACTGGTTGTTGGAGAGGCTGTCATAGGAGCTGTACCAGGTGGTGCCGACCCCATTCATGTTGGTGGGTAGTGCATTTACTGGGCCCAATTGGCCTTGGTATTGATTAAAGGTACTGTTGATATCTCCTGAGTTGGTATTCCAAATACTGTAGGTAGAATCTACTTGGTTAGTAACCGCCAAGCTATCTGTACCGCCAAAGCCCATACCAGACAGAAAAGAACTCAGACTGTCGAGTACAAATTGTTGACCTGGGAGTAATGTGTCAATATTATTTATGGTATTTGGGTTAGGAGTGTTGTTGGACAATCCATTTAGAACGGAACTGAAATTAAACGTATTTAAGTTCCAAGCATTTTGGAGGTGCGACAAGTTGGTTTCGTACTGAGTGCGCTTAGTGGTATCGCCCTGACTGATTGCATTTCCAAACATACCGAAACTCTGCGCAGAAACCTTTGGACCTACCAAGGAGGCGGCTGCGATCAGGAGTGTGGGGATGATTTTGTTGATTTGCGACATGATGCAAGTTTTAGATTCAAAAAAAAGATTTTCTTCTAATGAAGGAGTAGAAGGATTATTTACTGTATTAGATAATTACAAAAATACGGATAACACTAACCGGTATTTATTTAATTTCGACCAAGTTAGGGTGGTAAATAGTTAATTGACAGGCCTGACCCCCTTTTTGGCCGCCCTGTTTGGCTTAAAATGGCAATTTATCTTCTATAAAAAGGGGTGATTGGAAATTGTTTTTTGGGGAGAGGTTGACATTGATCTCCGTTTTTCATTTGTATATATCCTAAAGCGGAGCGCTGCTAATGTGGTTGTTCACTGTATGAAGTACCAATTGAACTAACCGGTAATTGGCTTTATTTTGCGAAGGTGCTCAATAGAGTCCAGCCCTATCAGAATTAAATAGTTTTAACATGGCAACAAAGAGATAAAGTAAACCGGGTCCGATGTTTTAGTTGGATGATCGGTTCCAATACCAGTAAAAAGGGAGACCGCTTAACATGAGGATTGAACCTATTAGCGCCTCTCTTGGAGCATTTACCCAAGTAATTAAGATGAGTGCAATACAGAACAGGACAAAAAGGCCTGGAATTACTGGGTATCCCCACACTTTGTAGGGGCGGTCGGCATTGGGCTCTCTTTTTCTTAGTATAAAGACGCCAAAGGCTGTGGCACCGTAGAAGAAAAAGGCTGCATAAATAAGCATATCAGTTAATTGATCGAAGCTGCCAGAGAGGACCAACACAGAGGCCCAAGCGCCTTGAATCCAGAGCGCTTGGTTGGGTGTATTGAATTTGGGGTGGATATTAGCGGCTGCTTTGAAGAAGAGACCATCTTTAGCCATTGCATTGTAAACACGAGGAGGCATAAGTATCGTGCTGTTAGTACATCCCAAGGTTGTGATTAGAATTACAACAGAGATAATGGCGGCTCCGATGGGCCCTGCAAACTGTTTAACTACTGCTACAGCTGCAATTTCATTTTGGGCTTTGAATACACCAATAATTTGATCAATTGGCAGGACATAGAGGTAGGTAAAATTTACCAATAGGTAGGTGCTGATAATGATTAACAATCCGCCAGCCAAGGCTAATGGGAGGTTTTTGTTGGGCTCTTTGATTTCACCTCCGATAAAGCCTAAGGTATTCCAGCCTTCATACGCCCAAAAGGCAGCCAGCATAGCTGCGAACATAGACTTGATGAATTGAAAGTCGGTAATGGAGGACTGGGTGTAGGATTCTGCGTTGATCTGGAGGTTGTTCCAGCTTCCTTGTCCGAAAAGCAGCCCGCTTAGAACGATTCCTGCTAAACTGATTACTACTAGTCGGGTTATGTTTGTGCTGAGAGCAGCTGCCCCTTTAAGTCCACGAGTGTTCACAAACGTCAGACTAAGAATAAGGAGGATTGTGACCAGTTTTACTCCAAAGTTATCAAAAGGTTGGAAGAGGCCAAGAAGGGAAATTTGAGCTATTTCAACAGGAAGCTGCGGTAGGGGGAAGAGTGCGTTCAGGGATTGGGTAAATACGTATGCAATGGAAGCGACAGCTGCAGTTTTAATGACAGCAAAGGTGCTCCAGCCCCATAAAAAGGCCATAAATTTGCCGTATATGCGTTTAAAATACACATATTCACCGCCGGAGTCAGCCATCATGCCAGCGATTTCAGCATTACTAAGGGCTCCGCAAAGGCTAATAAATCCCGCGATGACCCACGCCCAAAGAACGAGGGTTGGAGATAGCAGCTCATTGGACATCGGTGCTACTTTTTTGTAAACACCGGAGCCGATTACCGAGCTGATTACCAAAATGGTAGCTGCTTGAAGGGATAGGGTTCTAACGAGTTGGCCTTGTTGCTTTTCCATAGTGAAGGCAAACCTAAGCAAACTTGGGGATAATTGATGAATGGGGGCTTAAATAATCTTGTTACTTGATTAGGTGTTTATGTAAAGGGATTGGTTTGGCCATGGCCAAACCAATCCCTTTACCTGATATTCGGTTTGAATATACTACTCCACCACGATTTCATCTAAGAAGAGCCAGGCATTTTGTCCAGCCCCTTGGTATCCTTCTGGGATAGTGCCAATATTAGTTGCGACTACTTTGATATAGCGAGCTTTAACCCCAGCTAGGGAAAACAAGACTCGTTCTTTTCCACTGTTCATTTTTTCTTCGGAATCTATTTTTCGAATTCCTTCTGATCTAAAAGAGATTCCGTCGTCTGAGACCAAGACCTCGATACTTTTGGGTGGGTGAATCCAGGATCGTTTGCTATTTACGTAATGAGTATAAACGCGGTTAATGATGGTAGATTCGCCTAGGTCGATGACTGGATCCAAATCGCGTCCGGATAGTCCTACCCATGCATTCCAGGTCCTCATATTACCTGTAACTCCATTGGTGAGTGCGAATTGTTCTCCGCCCTTGTAGTTGTCTGGCTGAACTGAGAGCGTATACGGTTTTCCGGTGGCTTTGTGGATTGTTAGTTGGTTGGAGTACGTTTTTCCGAGAAGTTGGTTGCCTTGCCAGGCATTTGCCCTTATGGTTGTGGTTTGGTTTAGTGTAAAAGGGGTGGTGTAAACAGGTGACTCGATGCCTGGCTCTGTTCCGTCTGTGGTGTATCGAATTTGCACAGTAGGATCTGCGCAAGAGAGGCTTACTTTACCTAATGAAAACTGGGAAGAGATATCGAAGAAGCTTTTTGCGTAATTAACATTCAGTGCGTCAAGGACTTGAAAGTGTTTTCGAATTCGTAGTCTAAAATCGTCCCAGTTTCTATTGCCTTTTGGCGACCATACGACTTCAGCAAGAGCGGAGGCCCTAGGGTAGGCCATGTATTCTGCTTTGTCGGGGGTGGTTATATATTCTGTCCAGACGTTTCCTTGTGCGCCCAAAATATGTTTGCCCTGCTCTGGGCTAAGCTCATCTGGTATTGGTTCGTAACTATATACTTTTTCAAGTGGCAAATAGCCTCCGATAGCGATTGGTTCGGAGGAGGGATCACTTTGATAAAAGTCGAAATAACAATATGAACCAGGAGTCATTATTGCATCATGACCGGCCTTAGCTGCGGCGATTCCACCGTCGATTCCTCTCCAACTCATGACGGTTGCGGAGGGTGCAAGCCCACCTTCCAGGATTTCATCCCAGCCAATTAGCTTTTTACCATATTTAGCAAGTATTTTTTCTGCCCTTTGGATGAAGTAGCTCTGAAGCTCGTGTTCATCGTGGAGATTTTCTCTTTGAATGGTTCGTTGGCAGCTAGCACATTCTATCCATCGTGTTTTTGGACATTCATCTCCTCCGATGTGCACATATTCACCGGGGAACAGACCTGCTACTTCAGCCACAACACCATCTATGAAGTTGAACACCTTTTCATTTCCTGCGCAAAAGACATCTTCAAAGACGCCCCATTTGGTTGCAGTTTGGTACCCGGCGCCCTCACAACCGAGTTCTGGGTATGCTGTCAATGCGGCAAGTGCGTGGCCTGGCATTTCGATTTCAGGAACGATGGTAATGAATCGTTGGCGAGCATACTCGACGATTTCCTTAATTTCTTCCTGCGTATAATAGTGGCAGTATGGAGTGTTGTCGTACACTTGGGGCTGATCCGAATTGTGGCCCTGAATCGTTTTTTCGCGGCAGGATGCGATCTCCTGTAGTTTGGGATATTTCTTAATTTCAATTCTCCAACCTTGGTCTTCTGTTAGGTGCCAGTGAAAACGATTCATTTTGTGGATAGCAAGCAAGTCGATATACTTCTTGATAAAAGGGACCGGGAACCAGTGACGACCTACATCCAAATGCAGTCCACGGTAACCGAATCGTGGGAAGTCTGTGATATTGCCATTTTGAGCGGTCCAAACAACCTCTTTTTGGATGCTAGAGGAGAACACTTGGGGAGGAAAAAGTTGGAGGAGGCTTTGAACAGCATAAAATGCTCCCGCCCCTGAACTTGATTTAATGGTTATTTGATTGGATTCGACTGACAAGTTGTAGCCTTCTGGGTGTATTTTATTTTCCGCATCTTTTTGGAACAAGATCACGGATTTCCCTTTTTGTTTCTTTGTTTTTTGAGTAGAAACGGGCAAGTTGAAACCAGTTACGCTTCGGAGTTTAGCGACTAAGTAGTTGGATGCAAGCTCAATTTCAGGGTCATTCGAAGATAACAAAACGGTGGTTTCGGTACTCAGTAAAAAGGCCCCCTGTTTGGACTCATAGCTTACTGGATCAGGGATAATTTGAATGCGTCCTGGCTTTTGAGCGGTGTTCAAGAAGGGCAATAACAAGCATATTGCAATAAAAAGACGTACCATAGGTTTAGTATTTGGGAGTAAAAGTAACAGTTCATTCGGTGAACACAAAAAATTGTAAAAATCAATTGTTTTTGTACAAACTTTTTATATACAATGGTGTTTATCTTTGCGGCGTTAAAATGGATTAAATCCAAATAGCGAAAACTTCATCAATTTTACATACGACTGAACAGACAATGGAAAAGCGTAGGTTGATTTACCTAGACAATAATTCCACCACTCCTTGTGATCCTAGGGTTGTGGATGCAATGGTGCCCTATTTTTATGAAAAGCACGGAAATGCAGCAAGCAGAAGCCACCAATTTGGGTGGGAGGCGGAAGACGCTGTTGATTATGCGCGCGAACAGATTGCTCAGCTTCTAAAAGCAGAAGATAAGGAAATCATTTTTACTTCTGGAGCCACGGAAAGCAATAACTTGGCCCTCAAAGGGGTATTTGAGATGTATGCCAAGAAAGGTAATCATATTATTACCGCGGAGACAGAGCACAAGGCCATTTTGGATACTTGTAAGCATTTAGAAAAAGCAGGCGCGGAGATAACTTATCTTAAGGTCGGTGAAGATGGCATGGTTAGCCTGTCTGAATTGGAAGCAGCGATTAAGCCGACGACTATATTGGTTTCAATCATGTGGGCGAACAATGAAACGGGGGTTATCCAAGACATGAAGGGTATCGCTGAGATTTGTGAGAAACATGGGGTTTTGTTCCACTCTGATTCCACACAGGCCGTTGGAAAAATACCGACTCATCCCCGAGAGACTGGAGTTCACCTGATGTCATTTACTGCGCATAAAATGTATGGTCCAAAAGGTGTGGGTGCGTTGTATGTAAGCCGTAAAAATCCACGGGTAAAAGTAACTGCTCAAATGGATGGTGGCGGGCATGAGCGTGGAATGCGCTCCGGAACGTTGAATGTTCCTGGCATTGTTGGTTTTGGTAAAGCGGCAGAAATTGCACGTCTAGAAATGGCTCAGGATGCGGAGCGTTTAAGTAAGTTGAGGGATTTCTTGGAATCCTCTCTTACCAAGTTAGAAGAGACTAAGGTAAACGGAAATATCAGCAGTAGAATGCCTCACGTGTCTAACATTTCCTTTAAGCACGTAGAGGGAGAAGGTCTTATGATGACCTTTAACCAAAACATTGCAGTTTCCTCTGGATCTGCGTGTACTTCGGCTTCCCTTGAGCCCTCTTATGTGTTGGTTGGAATGGGTTTGGGTGATGATTTGGCTCATTCTTCTATTCGTTTCTCTTTGGGTCGATTTACCACCGAGGAAGATGTGAAAGACGCTATTGAGCTGGTGAGCAATGGTGTCAACCATATGCGCGATCTTTCTCCTATTTGGGAGATGTACAAGGAAGGCATTGATTTGAGCAAGATTGAGTGGTCTGCCCACTAAGCCGGTTACTGAATAATTATAAAATCCTTTTCAATTTAACTAATTAAATCATATTTCGAAAATATGGCTTACAGTGATAAAGTACTCGACCATTTTAAGAACCCTCGTAATGTTGGTTCTATGGATAAAGATGCAAAGAACGTGGGAACTGGTCTGGTGGGTGCACCAGAATGTGGTGACGTAATGCGTCTTCAGATTGAAGTAGATGAGGCATCTGGGAAAATTAGAGACGCCAAATTCAAAACATTTGGGTGTGGATCTGCAATTGCGTCCTCTTCTCTGGCTACGGAGTGGTTGAAGGGAAAATCGTTGGATGAGGCAGAAAAAATTGACAATATGGATATCGTGGAGGAGCTTGCACTGCCCCCGGTTAAAATTCACTGCTCGGTACTGGCAGAAGACGCAATTAAGGCTGCCATCAGTGATTACCGCGCAAAGAACGGTTAATAATACATATCGCCCATAAAACAAACTAAATAAGCTATCATGATATTTGTAGCAGACAGCGCCAAAGCTAAGATTACGAATATTCGTACTTCAGGTAATATCCAGGATGATTTTTTTCTGCGGGTTAGCGTGGTGTCTGGTGGTTGTTCTGGCCTATCCTATAAGTTGGACTTTGATAATGAGTCTAAACCAAATGATCAGGTTTTTGAGGATAATGGTGTCAAGGTGGTAACAGATTTAAAAAGTTTCCTTTACCTCTTTAATACGACTCTCGAATTCTCTGGTGGTTTGGATGGGAAGGGTTTTGAGTTTAATAATCCAAATGCTTCAAGGACTTGCAGTTGTGGAGAGAGCTTTTCTGTGTAACATGTAGGTCATACGCAAATTGATAAACGAAAAGAGGCCCTAGCTTATATGATAAGTTCAGGGCCTCTTCCTTTTATCGAACGTTAGTTACAGCTTAAAAAAATCACCATAAAATTGTTGCCCTTCGGATGATAGGATTAAGCTGTATTTCCCTGCCGGCAGCGCGGCTGTTTGTAAATAATGATATGCAGTTTGACTTACCGTTAAACGTTGAATAAGTCTTCCATTCTGATCAAACAGGTACAATACCCCCGTTCCATAATAATTTGTTTCTCCAGACCTTGCTTGTATGCTTACTCCCTCATAGACTGGGTTGGGCGCTGTAACAAGCACGAATTCGCCTGTTTTAGGGCGGTTTTCAGGACAGCTTATCTTACCAAGTTCATAGACGTTTTTACAATTAATGGCTGCTTGGTCTTTTATGGTGAATGAATAGTTGGTGGTTCCATCACCGGGGAACGGTCCAATTAGTAGTGGTTGAGGTGTGTTATATTCATATGTTTGATAAAGCTCGTTATTAACCATTAAAATAATACTATCGCCAAGGTTATTCGAGTATTCGAATGATATCTGTACTAAAAATACTCCGTCTAAGCAGGGGGCGGGTTCTGCGTTCAGATTCTTAATTTCACATTGGTTGTTGATACAATTTGGGACTGGGAATTCGGCTATTTTGCAACAGTTTGGGTTATCGTTGATACAGACTTTAAGGACATCGTTGTTTCCGCCATTATAGGGGAAGTTGGGGATGGTGATTGGGAGTTGGTTGAGTTGGAAGGTTCCGATGAATTGGGCATTATTGGCCCAGAGGTCGAAGGTTTGGTTGGAAGGGTTTTGGACTTGGAAGTCAAGGGAAAGCTGGTAAGAGGAGTTGGAGGTGCAATCGCCGGTTGAAACGGAGAGGTTGTAGATTTCGCAGGGTTGGGGGTTGTTGATACAATTTGGGAC
>CANHDG010000083.1 GCA_947459365.1 Saprospirales bacterium | reverse complement strand
CTTGTAGTAGAGAAGGAGGGGTACTCGATGGATACGCTTATTCTTTCTGCTCAGCAGCTGGGTTCACCGGGTAGCCGATTTGTTCAGACCGTCTTCTTGGAGCCGGTGAACTTGCAACATTTTTTGCCCTTGGCCTTGTTTTTCGACAACGATGCTCCCAAACCTGCGGCTGCCAGTCAAATTACCCCATACGACCTGACCTTTGATGCGTACTACCAGCAAAAAAATGCCTACGTTCGGGAGTTGGCCGCCGCCTTTAAAGAGCCAGAAGATCAGGATTGTGCAGCAGAGCGATTGGAAGCTTTTTTCGAGCAAGAAGTAAAAGGTGGTTACTTGCGGTTAGAGGATTTTGCCGAAAACCTGGACCTTTTTTTGAAAAATGACTACGTGGTTGAAATCCTGATCAAGGGTTTCGCCAGTCCCCTTGCCTCCAAGGAGTACAACTTGGCGTTGACAAAAAGAAGGGTTCAAAGTGTAAAAAATTACCTTCGATTAGCGAAGGAAGGGATGTATAATAAGTATTTGGTGAACCGCCGACTGATCATTACACTAGCCCCGATGGGTGAGACAAGCCTTGGAAATGCAGTCAGTGATAACCACCGTAAAAAACATGAATCTGTCTACAGTGTAGAAGCCTCCCGTGAGCGACGCGCTGAAATCATTGAGGTTAGGCTCTTAAAAATTTTTCCATCACCCGATAACCAGATAAGCGAATAGAATATGAGACCTCTACTACTCACACTTCTTTCCCTGCTTGGTAGTGTGTACGCACAAGCAATTGACCTTCAGTTTGCCGCCACGGCTCCGCTGTGTGTGGGTGGCTCCAATGGTAGCCTAACGGTGCTGGCCAGCAATGGAACCGCCCCCTATTCCTACTCCTGGAGTACGGGTCAAACAGACCCAACGTTATCCAACCTGACCGCCGGCGTTTATGCAGTAACAGTCACCGACGCGATCGGTGATTCGGCAGTGGCATCCTTCATCTTGCAGGCACCTGCGCCGCTTAATGTCACTCCTTTAACCGTTGTTCCAGACTGCGGTAATGGAGGGAGTATCGCTTTGCAAGTGACCGGAGGAACGGCCCCTTATTCAGTGGTTTGGAACAATGGGCAATACAGTGGTCCGGTGCTAACTAATTTATCAGCGGGTACTTACCAAGCGCTGGTGACCGATGCCAATGGCTGCCAGACCAACGTTTCAGTAGTGGTACCCGGTGCAGCTGATTTTCAGGTGAGCGTTAAAGTGGAGAAAGCCAGTTGTGTTGGATTGCCCAATGGGGTAGCAACAGCTGTTGTGACCGGTGGCTCTGGCAGTTATGGCTATTCCTGGAGTACCGGTGCGAGTGGCGTCTCTCAAATCACAGGTCTTGCAGCTGGTCAATCGGTCTCTGTAACAGTAACCGATCTATTGTCGGGCTGTTCTGGGGTTCAGACTGTTATCATCGGAACCCATACACAGATCTTATTACAGGTTATTGAGGTCGATGTCGCTTGCGCAAATGACTCGACAGGCACCGCGACCGCGAATGCATTTAACGGTACCGCCCCATATCAGTTTGCATGGTCGGTTTATGGGGATACTTTGTCCGGCTCCACAATCACTGGCTTAACTTCTGGCGCTTACCCGGTGACGGTTACGGACGCGCAGGGATGCTGGGCTTTGGGGGTGGCGAATGTGGGCGCTGGAAGTATTCCTCTTGCTCAGTTTTCGGTAGAAACCCTTCTTTGTGTAGGAGATTCCGTCTTGATTCGGTTGATTGATGCTTCAAATGGGGCAGGATCCGCCATCACTTCCTGGCAGTGGACTGTTTCCTGGGGCTCCGGCTCCGCCCTGTTCACAGGTTCGAATCCAACGTTCTACTTGCCAGCCAACACCAATGGATTTGTCCAGCTCGATATCCAGACTGCAGAAGGTTGTTCAGATAGCCAGACAGGGGTATTTGTCACAGGGCAAGACCCAACTATTTCATTCTCCGCATCCGTAGATCCTGTAGATTGTTCGGGAGGGCCAGTTCCCATCACAGTGATTGGAGATCCTTCTTATGTGTACCAATGGGTCCCTAATCAAGGAATCACGATTTTGAACAACGATCCTAGAACCGTTTTGGCGGATCCTGGATCCACTACTACCTACACGGTTATTGCCTCCAGTGGGGGCTGTTTTGATAGTTTGCAAATTGAAATTCCTTTCATTACTCCTTTTGAAATTACAGCAGGGAATGATACCCTTCAGTCTTGTACCGATTTTGAAACAATCACGGTTCAGGTGAATCCACCTTCTACCACTCTCACGTTTACGTGGTATACCGTTTCTGGTGATTCCATTGCAAGCGGCCCCACTGCTCAGGTGCCTGTTCTGGATACCCTTACCCGCTATTTAATCGTGGCGGTAGACAGTTTTGGTTGTTCCGATACGGCCGTTGCGACTGTTTTAGGAATTGGGATACAAGTTGAAGCCTCTATTTTGGCACAAAATGTGAACTGTGCTGATCAGCCGGTTCAGGCAGAAGTAGTGAACCTGGATCCAGCAGATGTGTTGACGTACCTTTGGACGATTTCGCCGATGGGACCTGTTATTTCTGATCCCACGGCTTCCAACCCAACGATTACGGGTGCTGCCGGCAACTACCTACTATCCGTCCAAATAACCAACCAATATGGCTGTACCCTGGTCCTTTCTGAGCCGCTTCAGTTTTTACCCTTGGTTGATTTGTCCGGCAGCTTGTCCATAGATGCCTGTGATGGTTTGACGGTTCGATTTAATAACAGCAGCAATGTTTCCGGGGTCTGGACCTTTGGGGATGGAGGGTCCCAAACGGGTATTTCAGTAGAACACACTTACCCCGGTCCGGGATCATACGAAGTAACTTTTAGCCCTGTGGATTCCTGTTATTTGCCTTTTACCCAGACAGTACAGGTAGCAGACACTCCAGCTGTGATCGCTGCCATTCAAGGTACTTTGGGTCTTTGTTTGGGAGCTGCCACTTTTGAATTTACCGATCTCAGCCAAAGCAGCGCTGGTATTAGCAATTGGCAGTGGATTTTTACTCCGGGCCCACAAGCGTCCATTGAGCAAAATCCGACCTTCACGGTGTCTCAACCGGGTCCAGTTACAGCGCTTTTGATTGTTACAGATGTCAATAATTGCCGCGACACCTCGGATTTGTTGGAGTTACAAGCAGACATCGTTTTAGATACGATTCCTGGATTGATCAAGTTTTGTCCGGGAACCAGTGTGGAATTGAATCCAGGAGGAGGAATACCAGGCTACACCTACAACTGGTCGTCGGATCCAGTTGATCCTGGTTTAGATCCAACGAATCCAAACCCAACGGTATCACCCCTCAGTCCAACTTTGTACAGTGCGCAGGTAGTTAACGGGCTTTGTTCTGTGCTTCAAATGGTTAATGTGAGTCCTTGGGAGGCCGGAATTGTTCAAGCATCTAGTGATACAATAGTTTGTGACCAGACAGCGGTGCAGCTCAGTGCAACCAGCCCGAATGCCTCCTCCTTTGAGTGGTCCACCAATCTTGCATTTGATCCTGTTTTCTCTAATCAATCTTCGGTGACGGTATTGCCCTCCGATCAATATTATTATGTCCGTGTGTTCACGGGGGATGGATGCATAGGTCTGGATTCTGTTTTGGTACGCAATGGTCAACCGGAGGTAGTACCAGCCAATGCAGTTGTCTACATCTGCAATGAAGTGGCTGCAAGCCTGGAGGTAATCAACCAACAACCCAACGATATCTTGACCTACGAATGGTCGGGCAACCTACCGCCTATTGCAAACCCATCGGTCAGCCCGACGGTGTCGACCAACTATTCTGTGGTAGTGACCAATCAATTTGGTTGCAAGGATACCCTTACATTTCAGGCCACACCGGTCAACTTCAACCTTGGATTGACAGTAGATGGAGATACGGTTTTGGTAGCAGGAGAATCAACCCAGTTGATTGCCCAGGTAACAGGAGGTGGTATTATTGCCTACAGCTGGGTTCCAGCAACTTCTTTAAATGATCCAACTGTCAGCAACCCCATTGCAACCCCCGATTCAACAACCCTCTATACGGTAACCGTTATTGATGACCCAAGTGGCTGTATTTTAGTGGATACTGTTCGGATCCGGGTGATTAACGCCATTTGTGAAGAACCCTTTGTTTTTGTACCGAAAGCATTTACCCCCAACAACGATGGAAACAACGACTTTTTCCGAGTTCGGGGTGCGGATCTGACAGAGGTGTATTTTGTGGTATGGAACCGCTGGGGTGAAAAAGTATACGAAACGAATGAAGTAGAGCACCAAGGCTGGGATGGTACCTTCCGGGGAGTGGCTTCCACACCGGACGCGTATGCCTGGTATGCCAAAGTGCGTTGTGGGGATGGAGCATTCTGGGAGAAAAAAGGGAATGTAACCCTGTTGAAATAGAAAAATAGGTACTTTTTTTACGAGGTTCTAAACCTTTTGATGGTTTATTTATTGTAAAAATAATTGCCCTGTAACGTTGGAACAAGAACTGTTCAACGTTACAGGGCTCTTTATTCATTAAGATTTGGTACATGCGAACAGTTGACGGAATATTATTCACCTTTCTTGCAAGCTTTTTACTCCTTCCCTCCTTCCTCTCTGCCCAAGAAACAATGGGTATTCGACTCCGGGGTAAAACCTTGGATGCAGCGACAAAAGATCCTGTTCCCTTCGCCGGTATTCGGTTGTTTTCGGAAAAAGACAGCAGCCTTGTAGCCGGTGCATTAAGTGAAGAAAATGGACAGTTTGAGTTGCATGCTGCTGTTGGTCGATATTATTTAGTGGTTAATGCGGTCGGTTTTGATTCGTACACCCAGACAAGTATTGAGTTAAGCACTCAGCAGCCATTGGTGTCACTGGAGGAAGTCCTGCTCACCAACTCCAATACCCTCGATGAGGTGGTTATTCGGGCTGAGAAAAGTAGCATGGAGCTCAGTTTAGATAAACGCATCTTTAATGTTGGAAAAGACTTGGCAAATGCCGGTGGATCTGCCGCAGAAATCCTTAATAATATCCCCTCCGTAACGGTTGACCAAGATGGAAATGTGAAGCTTCGGGGCAATGATAACGTACGTATTCTGGTAGATGGTAAGCCCTCTGGATTCGTTAGCTTCAAGGGTGGTTCCGGATTACAACAGCTTCAGGGTAGTATGATTGAAAAAGTGGAAATCGTAACTAATCCCTCTGCTCGGTATGAGGCCGAGGGGGCTACTGGTGTGATAAATATTGTCCTGAAAAAAGAAAACCGCGAAGGTGTAAATGGATCCTTTGAACTCATCACAGGCTATCCCTCTAATTACGGTGCGGCAGCAAATGTGAATTACCGCCGAAAAAAGGTTAATTTTTTCTTGAATTACGGGCTTTCTTTTCGGAATCAACCCGGCCGTGGTGCCCTGTATCAAGAGCTTTACCAACAAGATACAACCTACCTGCTCGATCAACAATCTAAGAGCTGGTCGAGGGGCTGGAGCAATAATGTCAAGGGTGGACTGGATATATTTCTCAATTCCCAAAATACCTTAACCGCCTCTTACCTGCTTAGAAGGACGGACTTTAACCGTTTGAATGACATCGTTTACAAGGACTATATCTTTAGTCAGGATCAACCCCTGTTTGTTACCACCCGAAGCCAGGATGAGGTAGAGCAAGAGCCCAATTCGGAGTATGCCCTGACTTGGAAAAAAACCTATGCAAGAGAGGGACATTCCTTAACAGCCGATCTTCGATTTTTGGATTATTGGGAGCGCTCGGATCAGACGTTTACCCAAATAAGTACCTTCCCGGATGGAAGCTCGAATGCTGAAAATAGCCTGGTTCAGCAATCCCTCAACGATGAGTATGAAAAACAATACCTGTTTCAATTGGATTATGTACGTCCAATTTCCAAAGAGGGGAAAGTCGAACTAGGCGTTCGGACCAGCTTCAGGGATATGATCAATGATTTTGGCGTGCAGCAACAGCAGAGTTCTGGGGCCTGGAGACAGCTCGATAGCCTGACTAATTATTTTATTTACGACGAGAATATCCTGGCTGCCTACGCAATCTATGGAAATAAATGGAATCAGTTTTCTATGCAGTTGGGAACGCGCTGGGAATACACCGATGTACTGACGGAATTGAGGGAAACAAAGGAGCAAAATCCAAGGGACTACGCTAATTTTTTTCCAAGTTTACACCTTTCTTATGAGCTCCCAGCGAGCAATGCCCTTCAAATAAGCTACAGCCGTCGGGTCCGCCGTCCAAGATACAATGAATTGAGCCCCTTTGTGACCTTTTCGGATAACCGAAATTTTTGGAGTGGAAATCCGGACTTAGATCCGGAATTTACCGATGTGGTTGACCTTGGACATATTAAGTACTTTGATCGGGGTTCCTTCACTTCTTCTCTTTATTATCGGTATACCACCGGCAAAACGGAACGAATTCGAAGTGTGGATGAACGAGGGTATTCCAGAACCCGCCCAGAAAATCTAAAGGATGAGCATGCGGTGGGATTGGAGTTCACAGGTCAATTCACCCCCGTATCCTGGTGGAAGACTGATTTGAACCTGAACGCGTTCCATTCCGTAATTGATGGAAGCAATATCAACTCAGCGTATGTTAGTCGAACATTCACTTGGACGGCACGGCATACCTCCCGATTTACCTTGCCCAACGATGTGGATATTCAGGCGCGGGTAAATTATGAAGCTCCTCAGAACACCCCACAAGGACGGAGGAGAGCGCTCTATTTCATAGACTTAGGCATAAATAAGGACATTCTCAAAGGAAATGGAACCCTAGCGTTAAATGTTTCAGATGTACTGAACTCAAGGCGTTGGCGAAACATTACCCGAGGAGATAATTTTTACGCAGAAGGATTTTATCAATGGCGACTTCGGCAGACCAACTTGACCTTTACCTATCGTCTAAACCAAACCAAATCCGCCTCCAAGCAAAATATGGAGGGAGAATCCTAACGAAGCGTTGATTTTAATAAAATTGGAGCATTTTCCATCCGGTTGGAAAATGCTCCAGTTACTTTACCTCCCCCAGTTGTCTTCTTCCTGATTGCGCAAGGAGTTCATCACCTGTTGTCCTTCTCTCAAGGCATCTTCCCCGCTGAGGTAATCTTGAATCCGCCGTCCCTGAACATTGCTTTCCTTGTACACCATGGAGGAGAAAAACCGCATTTCAAACAGGTCTTCCCAAGTGCCGCGCGCAGCGGAATTTTCGGTCAGCAAAGCTTGATGACGGGCAAGCAAAGGTCGGGCATGTGGGTAATAGACCCAAAACAATGGCGTTTCCCTGCTGGGACCACAACAAGAGGCAATCTCGATCAAGGGTGCAATCCCCAAGATTCTGTGATTCAATTGACCTGTCCTGGCGTCCATCCACCATATTTCTTTGATCCGAAACCGGAAAACGGTTTCCCAATTCAGTTCGTTTTCCACTGGCTGGTAACTCGATAGACCCGTTTCCACATCAATGGTCTCAATCGTATCTCGTTCGACTACCATATTGCGCACCTCTTCGACACTCAGCGGGGTAGTAAATCGGTCATCAATGGTACTGTAGGCTTGTAAGCTGCCGTCCAGGATTGCATCTGTAAGAATCGAAAAAAAAGGTGCTTCTGGGTACCGAAAGGGCAGATTGCGCTTTTCTCGGGTGTCCAGAATGCTCCATACCCGCTTTTCCCAAAGTAAATCCGCTTCTCGGATAGCAGGATAAGCAACAGGTTGCTTTTCTGCGATGGTGTGCCGCTGTACAATGTCGTCCACTACTGCAGGACCCGCTTCTAGAAGCTCCGTGGCCTCCTTCGGTTGGGCTAATAAACGATTTGATGTTGGAAAAGTTAAGAGAAGGCAAGCCAAGGTAGCAACAGCTACCGTTGCAGGTTTTGTGTTCATAAAAAATCCCGTGTTTAGTAAAGGTGATGTTGAGGGAGATCGCTGGGGAAAATAAAGTGCCTGGTGAATAAAAAAAGGAATGCCAGACCCATCTTTTCTTGCGGGAGCCTCCAAACTCATCTTATATACCACAGGCAGGGCCGGATGGGATACCGGAACCAGGGCCTTGCCTGTGGCAGTTCAAATGAGCGCTCAACGATTAAAGCAGCGCTGCAAAAGCAACCCTTACCAAACGGGACCTTGTTTTAATATGTTGTCATTTGCAAAATTTTAACAATTCGGCGGGCAACCTATTTCATCTTTTTCAACTCCTTTTCGAACATCTGCTCCAGTTGGTTGGCATGTAAGTTTTTGGCCACAATGATTCGGTCCTTGTTAAGCAGGTACATCTCTGGGGTGATGTCCACGTAGTATTTGGCGTAAATGGCCCGATTGGTTGGGTCAAATACATTGGTGAATGTGAAATTTTGTTCTTTAACGAAATTTTTCCATTCACTGTCGGTCGTATTTACCGCAATTCCATAAAAATCAACTCCCTTGTCTTTCCATTTTCGGTAAATCCGCTCTACCTCCGCTGCCTCTTTTTGGCAGTGCTCGCAGGTGGGGCTAAACATAAAGACCACGATTAGAGGAGATTGAATATCGTACAAGCGTTTATCTTGTCCAAACTGGTTTTTGGCCACCACATCGGGGCCCTTTCTCCCCATGAGGCTTGCTTCCATCTCCCAAGCATGTTTTCGTAGCTTTTCAAGGTTTTCTGGCTTATCCCAGAAGGCCAATTCTGGGGTAAAAAACTGGTTGATGATGTGTACATATACGGCCTCACCGTCCATGACAGTCGTTTTAGTGTTCTCGTATTGAAGCGCAATCCAGTTTGAGAAATACTTAAAGTAAGGCTTGTAGGGAAGTACCTTTCGAATAAAGGGATCTACTACCGCAATAAGGGAGTCTGGGTGCTGAGGAATCATTTCCTTCACATATCGCCGAAGTTTGTTGGAGATGACCGGAGTTCGTAGCAGTCGTTCATCGGAGAAATCTACCCCATCCCAAAACCTGCCACGGTAAGAGGCCACCTGTCGAACGGTGTCGATATCACCGTTTGCTTTTCGATATTCGATAATATCCGGGTTTTGCCCAGCAATTTTGAATTTGGTGAAAAAGGAATTAGGGTAGGTTTTATACAATTCTTCCAAGTGCTTTTTCCGTTCTACAACCAGCACTTCCTGGCGCTCCTTGGCTTGGCGGTACTCAGCGGAAGCCAAAGGAGCCGTTTTCAGGGTGTTTGCAAGCTGGTTTAGCTCAGCATCTTGCACCGCTTGAAATTGAAAATTGCGGTAAAGCAATTCTGTATTCAGGCAACCTTCCACTTTCATAGTCCCCACAAAATCCTTTGCATCGGTCCGGAGGGTGAAAAATTGCTCGTGGTCATCTATCAGGACAGCAAAGTTTTTGCCATTGGGCATTAAAAAATAATAAAAGCCACTGGCTAAAGGACTTTTGCGGCGCAGGCTGAAGTGTCCACTCCCGTCTACCACCGTAGAATCTGCTAGAAAATTTTGATCACCATACACCCCAACCAGTTTGATTTTTCCGGCAGGTAGTCCCTGAGCATAAACTTCGATGACACAACTGTCCTTGACAGCATTCATGGGTCGGGCTTCCAGCGATCCCATCAAGGTCATTACGAAAAGCAAAGAAAGAAAGAACAATTTCTCGCGCATAATAAGTGGTTATTGTTAGTTATCCGGCCACAAAATTACAGCACAACTCAGCTCGTTTGGGCCAATTAACAAACATTTGCATTCATGGATCAGGATTTCTGGGATTTGCGGGATGAACAGGATTTTTAGGATGAATGGATTTTTGGTGGGGCCTGTGGTTGATTTTTTCGCCAAAAAAATTACCCAAGCTCCTTTTGCCGTATAAAATGGGTGTATTTTTGTGGAGTGAAAAAGAATACATCCATGACGTATGAGGCTGCCTTTCAAGAGTTGCAGCAAATCCTAGCCGAACTCCAGGAGGGAACGGTTAGCATCGATCAATTGGCGCAAAAGGTTGAGCGCGCCGATGAACTTGTGCAGTTTTGCCGCGAACGTTTGCGGCAAACGGAAGCGACCATTCAGCAACTCCATTCTTCGAACCAGTCCTCATGAACCTTCCCTTTTTTATCGCCGCTCGAATTGCATTTTCCAAAAAAAACAGCTTTTCCAGCATTATTATTCGAATTGCGATCGCTGCTGTTGCACTGAGCGTGGCGGTCATGATCATCGCTTCTGCGATGATTTCAGGCTTTAAAACAGAGATTAGTAAGAAAATATTCGGTTTTTGGGGCCATATTCACATCTCCTCCGTTATCACAGATTCCCCAACCGCAGACGCGACACCTATTCCGGACACGCTCCCTTTTCTGAAGGAGTTAAGAGCCACCGGGCAAATTCAGTATACGGTTCCAGAAACAATTTTGGGGGTAGAAACGGGTGGGGAGCGGGAAACCCAAACCAAAGGGGGAATCCGGCATGTGCAAGAATTTGCGCTTAAACCGGGTATTATTCGGTCGAAAACAGCCATGGAAGGGATTGTTTTGAAAGGAGTGGGTACAAGTTATGACTGGGATAATTTGGCGCCGTATTTACTGGAAGGCTCCGCCCCCAGCCCGCAAGATACTTCCAACGCGGCAGGTATTTTGTTAAGTCGGCAGACTTCCGATCGGCTGCAAGTAGGGGTAGGGGACAAGTTTATTGTTTATTTTGTGAAGGAAGGGGCACAGGCCCGGCGGTTGTTCCAAGTCTCAGGCATCTATAAAACGGGTTTGGAAGAGTACGACCGTAAATTTGCCCTTTGCGATATTCGTCAAGTACAAGAGCTATTAAATTGGGACAGCAACCAGG
Source organism: Saprospirales bacterium (assembly GCA_947459365.1). GTDB lineage: Bacteria > Bacteroidota > Bacteroidia > Chitinophagales > Saprospiraceae > M3007. Next base: position 1,986 of record CANHDG010000083.1, on the reverse strand, counting down.
TGGCGGGGTATGAAGTTTGGCTCGATGACATTCGGGATTTGGAAGTGTTCAATCAGTACGTCTACGATGAAGTGATCCCGCCCGATTTAGTATCGGCTAGTATACGGGAGAAATTTCCGGCGATTTTTGAATGGCTGCAATTGCAGGATATGAATGAGGTGGTGATCCTTGGATTGATGCTCGCGGTAGCGATTATTAATATGATTACTGCTCTGTTGGTACTTGTTCTGGAGCATTCTACCATGATTGGTATCCTAAAATCGCTTGGAGAGCGTAATTTTAGGATCCGCCGAATATTTCTTTATTACGCAGGGGTGATTATGGCGCGCGGGCTTTTTTGGGGAAATGTGTTTGGGATCGGCTTAAGCTGGTTGCAGCACCAATACAAGTTTATTCGCTTGAATGAGGCAGATTATTACATCTCATACGCCCCGGTTCGCTTAGAGCTTTGGACCATTCTCGGAATTAATATTGGCGCCTTGGTAATTGTATTGCTGTTTTTGTTGATTCCCTCTTTGGCGGTCTCCAAAGTCTCTCCATTGCGCGCGATTCAATTTCGGTAGGTTATTTTGTTTTTTTTGGAAAATGAAGGTGGTGTTGATGTGGCATGCCGGTTACTATTCGTTTGATTATTAGTAAAATGGGCTAAAAAAGTACCGTGTTTATTGAGCTGAGAAATCTACTTTAAAAATGCAGGGTATGAAATTTTACCTGAAACAATATAACTTTGAAGCATGTTCAGTGCGTCGCAAGACTGTCAGGCTGGATCTTTGAAATAATTTCTCACTCAACTCGAAAAAGTTATGGCCCAAAAATCGCTTTTTTTGTTACTTTTTTTGTTTGTTGTAGGTTGTGTGTCCAAGCAAGCCTACCCACCCGCCTCATCACCCGGTTCGGGGAATTCTGGGATGCAAGTGGATAGCGCAGCTGGTACTTGGAACGACGAGGAGGAGCAAGGGGCCGGTACCGAGGCGCCGGAGGCCCGCGACCGGGATGAAGATGGTATTCCAGACAACGAAGACGATTGTCCAATGGAATATGGTACCGTACGCGGATGTCCCGATATTGATGAAGATGGAATTCCGGATTACCAGGATAAATGCCCCCTTCAGAAGGGTTCCATGGAGAAAATGGGTTGTCCTGAGTCAGATAAGGATGGAGATGGTGTGCCCGATGCGCTGGATAAATGCCCGGAACTACCTGGCAAAAAAAACTGGCAAGGCTGTCCAGACTCCGATGCAGATGGGATCCCGGACCATTTGGATAAATGTCCGAAGGAGGCAGGTACGCAGGCAAAAAATGGCTGTCCGGAGCAGTAAAATCTGTTTTTGATAACATTCTTGGGAAAACACCTAGTCAACTTAAAATACGATGGATAACCTGCTTGAAAACACATTTACGAAGGTTCAATGGCTAGCTTTGCTTATGCTTTTCCAGTTGCTTGGAATAGAGGTAAGTTGGGGGCAGAATATCAACTCTTCTGAGCATTCCAACGCCCCAGGATCTGGGAATACCGCAATTATATTGGATACCGTCAGTATCTACCAGGTAGATGAAGAAATCTATCATAATAAAGTAGTTCCTGCTGCCCGCGACTTGGACCTAGATGGGATTCCGGACAACGAGGACGATTGCCCCACGGAATATGGAACCGTTCGCGGATGTCCGGATACCGATGACGATGGTATACCTGATTTTCAAGACCAATGTCCGCTGCAGAAGGGTTCTTTGGAGAAAAAAGGTTGTCCGGAGTCCGATATGGATGGAGATGGTGTTCCAGATGCCGTTGATAAATGCCCGGAATCAGCAGGCAAAAAAAACTGGCAAGGTTGTCCGGACTCCGATGGGGACGGGATCCCGGACCATTTGGATAAATGCCCGAAGGAGGCAGGTATGCAGGCAAAAAACGGCTGTCCGGAAGGGTAATATTCTGTTGAATGGATTAAAAATACGGAATAATTGAGAAAAATAAGGAGAGTAAATAGG
>CANHDG010000082.1 GCA_947459365.1 Saprospirales bacterium | reverse complement strand
TTGACGGAGCGTATTAAACGGGGAGCAGATCGGGTAAATGTTGCAAAACTAACAGACGAGGATGTGGATGGGGTAGACGTAACAGGTGGGTATGTCCTCAAAATTGACCGAGATAATTCGCCCGGTTGGTTTTCTCAGGTCGCCCAGCCAAACAGCCCAGATGTCTTTACGTACTTCCAGTTCGATTACCCGCGTCCTTCGGTTATTGAGCCAGAGCAATACCAATATATGCGTACGTACATGGATAGTTTTGAGCTAAACTTGAATAGCGCAGGGTTTGGTAGCTTGCAAATGGGTTGGAGGGCCTGGGCGGACGAACGTTCTTTCATTGATTTTTTGTTGATCAATGAAATGTCCAAAAATGTGGATGGATATCGGCTTAGCACCTATTTGCATAAGGACCGTACCGATCGGGGTGGGTTGTTGAAAATGGGACCTGTTTGGGATTTTGATTTGGGTTGGTACAACGCGGACTATTGTGATGCCTTCTTGACGGAGGGTTGGGCATATAATTTAAACTACATCTGCGGGGCAGGGGTGCCCTTCTGGTGGGAGCGTTTGATGGAGGACACGGTGTTTCGGCAGCGCCTGGCTTGCCGTTGGCAAGATCTACGGATGGGGCCCTTGCACCTGGACTCTATTTTTCACGATATTGATTCAATGGCTTTGTTATTGGATGAATCTCAGCAACGGAATTTCAAACAGTGGCCTATTTTGGGTGTGTATGTTTGGCCCAATCCTGGGGTGCTTCCCACCACCTATTCCGGAGAAATTAATAAGTTGAAAACTTGGACGCAACAACGGATTGCTTGGTTGGATAATGCGTTCAACTCTTTTTTGCCCGTCTTTCAACCGGAGTGGGAGGTAGCTGCTGCTGGAATAGATACCTGGATCCTGCGGGTGGTCAATCCTGATCCCTCCTTGGTGTATACTTGGGAGTTGGGGGATGGTACTGTTCTATCGGGGGCAGAAGTTTTGTACTCCTACGGGGTTTCTGGGTCTTATTCCATTCGATTGATTACCGCCACCCCTTTCGGCTGTTCAGAAGCAACCGAAAAAGTAATTGATATTGTGGTGGCCACATCTGCGGTTAATTTGGACGAAATGCTGAGGGTCTTTCCTAATCCGGCGGGGGATCGCTGTTGGATAGCATTGCCAGAAGGCCATTCTTGGGAAGGAATGGAACTGAAGCTGTACAATAGTCTAGGGCAGGGAAGGAGCTTGGAAAATACCTTTGATGGCAGGTTGTCGTTGGAGGGCATCCCTTCGGGTGTTTATCAGCTTCAAGTTCGGAAAGCGCAGCAGCGCTGGCAGCAGAAGCTGGTCCTTCAAAAGTAAGGAATGGAGCCTAGTTCCTTTAAGGAAGTAATACCGAATGTCGGACGCAGGATGTAGAATTTCGAAATTCATAATTTGACATTCTGTACGGTTATCAACTGCCCCAAACGCTCTCTAATCCCCAACACAAAGCGCAGGCTATGTGTGTCAATCCAAGGGGCGTAGCCTACCGCCAATAAGTTAAGGAAATCAATTGTCCGATGAGGCTCTTGGTCTGCCCGGTCAAATGCTCCATTTAGGGGTGGGTTTAATCAAGAGTAAGAAGTTGGTTGGAGCACGAGATGTTAACCAAACGGTGGTGGGCAATCGCTCGTTTTGATTTTCATCCCGCATGGGGATGACCAATGATTCTGAATAAAAATTGCATAAATGGTGGCTCCTGCGGAATGCATGATTGCTATTGAGATAACAGGGCTAAAGCCCCTTGGGTGAGTGCATTATTCTCAATCGCTGCGCTTAGATAACAGGGCTACGCCCCTTTACGATTCACGGTTGACTTGGGTTTAGTGCATTAGTAGAGACAAATCTGTTGGGTAACAGCTATTTTAGTAGGTCAAAGCTAGGCGTATATTGAGGGTCAGCTGAAATGGGGTACCCCAAAATTGGCAAAATGGAGTGTTCGTCCCCGCTGCGCCTACCCCTCACACAAGGCCATCTACAAAACACCCGGAAATAGCCCCCGTCCAAGGGGCGTAGCCCTGATATCTCAATAACCAAAAAAAAGAGAGCCGCTGCATTACTGCTTCGGCTCCCGAAAACACCTAAAACCCTATTAACTAACCTTATGAAAATAATTCTTGTTAACTACTGTTTGTTTTTCTGTTTTTGTCCCTAAAGACCATTTATAAACAGGTGTCAGTTGTTCTTGTTTAAGCTTTGGTGTATTTTTTTTAAAAAATATCAACAAAAAAAGTCGACCCGGTAATCTGGGCCGACTTTTTTTGTCTTCAAATAGGTGCTTGGAATTGACTTTAGGCAATGGCGATGGTTTTCACAACTGGTTGAAGCGCTGCTTTTTTTACCAGTTCAATTTCCAGGATGCCGTTGTTAAAGGTGGCGTTTACCTGATCGGTATCGATGCTTTCCGGGATTCGGAAGGAGCGCTCGATTTCTGTGAAACTGAATTCGCGGCGACGGTAAACGGGGCTGTTTTCTTCTTTTTTTTGCTCCTTTTTAGCCTTTACGATGAGTACATTCTTATCTACCGTGATGCTAAAATCTTCTTTTCCAAGGCCTGGAGCCGCGATTTCCAGTTTAAATCCTTTTTCTGATTCCAGGATATTAACAGGTACGTAATTGCTGCGGTTAGCTCCGAAGGAGGGTTGGGCGAAGAAGTCAGTAAAGAGGCTATTGAAAGGGTGGCTGGTTGGATACTTTGCAACGTTCATATCGTTTGAAATTTTGTTTGTGAAGGTAAATTTGTATGATTCACTATTATCAAACGGGATGCCAGCGGTTTTTGGCACCCTTTTGCCAGTCAATTTGACTTTTTTACTGACAATTTGTCTTATTTTGCTTCTTTTTTGCTGCCAATTTGACACTGGCTCTTTTGGGGTTATTGTTTGAGAGGTGCCAAGGTCTATTAAGATGGCAGGTCTGGCCGTTGGTCTACGATTTTATTTCGGGTGCTTATGAATTCCACGATTTTTCGCACGGTAATACGTCGAATTTTTCGTTCCATTTCTTTGTTGTGTAATTTGAGGATATACTGGAAACGCATTAGGACGGCATCCTTCTTCATGTCTACCACCCGCAGGTAATACGATTCGGGGGTAATCATTTCATGAAAAGGCTTAAGGGTATCAATCAGCATTTTTTCGATTTCTTCCACATTGTTCAGGTAATCCAGTCCTATTTCAAACTCCACGCTGGTTCGTTTGATATCTCGTTTAGTGTAATTAATGACTTCGGAGGTGTGAAACATGTTATTGGGTATGTAAATCACATCATCGTCGTCATTCAGCAGGTGGATTTTTTGAAGGGTAATGTCCAGGATTTTTCCTTTGTTGGATCCGATGCTGATGTTGTCTCCAATGCTTACCTCGTCCGAAAAAGTCATCAACATACCATTAATCATGTTGGAAATGTAGTCTTTGGTAATCAATGCGAGGCCAGCAAAAACCAAGGAAACGGAGGTAAGCAAGGACCTAAAATCAATCCTAAACAAGGAAAGTAGGCCTCCGATTAAACCAATTACCAATAAAATGGTATATATGTTGCCAACTCCAATGGTGAAGTTGTCGCTGTGCTGGATTTTTTTTCTTCGTTTGTACAGGTAAACCACAACGACTTGAATGAAATCGAGCACTAGAAGGAAGATAAGGGTGTCTGCTAGACGCTCCAGATAGTATTCTGCGGAGGTGCGGTATTTGAGTTTGAGCATAGACAATACCGGGCTCACATTCACTTCACCGAACCGGAATCGGAGGAGAAAAAACAAAAGCAAGGCTTTTGCCAAAAGTTGAATTAATTTCATGCCACAAATTTAAAGGCTTACTACAATATGGAATACAGAAGATTAGGTAAATCCGGCTTACAGGTGAGTGTGCTGTCACTCGGTTCCTGGATCACCTTTGGTAAACAAATCGGGGATGAGGCCGCAGAGGCCCTGATGCGCACTGCCTATGAGCAGGGGGTGAATTTTTTTGACAATGCCGAAATTTATGCTCGTGGGGAAAGCGAGGCGGTGATGGGGCGTATCTTAAAAAAAATGAACTGGGACCGCAGTTCTTGGGTGGTATCTTCCAAAGTTTTTTTTGGGGACGGAGGTAAATTGCCCAACCAAACAGGATTGAGTCGCAAACACATCATGGAAGGCTGTCATGCTAGTTTGCGTCGGTTACAAGTAGATTACATTGACCTGTACTTTTGCCACCGCCCAGACAAAAACACGCCCATAGAAGAAACGGTTTGGGCGATGAACCACTTGATCGCTCAGGGCAAGATATTGTATTGGGGTACTTCTGAGTGGAGTGCACAGGAGATTATGGAGGCTCACTTGGTGGCTCGGGAGAACCGCCTGATTGGTCCGGTCATGGAACAGCCCCAATACAATATGTTTGTGCGCGACAAGGTTGAAGTTGAGTACAGTCAGGTTTACAAGACGGTTGGCTTGGGTACCACTACCTGGTCTCCCCTCTTTTCTGGATTGTTAACAGAAAAGTACATTCATCAATTTCCAGCTGGCACCCGATTGGGTATGGAAGGATTTGAATGGTTAAAATCACGTAATCTACAACCTTCTCACCTGGAAAAGGTCCGTCGTTTGAACGAACTCGCAAAAAAACTAGACACCACGCTGCCCAAATTGGCGATCGCTTGGTGTGTGCAAAACCCGAATGTGAGCACGGCCATTTTGGGAGCTTCCCGGCCAGAGCAGCTGAAAGAGACCCTTCAAAGCCTAGAAGTGTTGCCTTTGTTGACGCCCAAGGTGAACGCACAAATTGAACGGATTCTTCAAAACAAACCGAAGGCCCCAGAGTACTAATGGTCATTGGTATCGGAGGCGCAAGTCGCTCGGGAAAGTCGTCTTTGGCCCGCCAATTGGCTGCTGAGTACAAAGCGGCGGGAAAGTCGGTGCTTGTACTGGACCAAGATGATTTTGCGTTTCCGGAGGCTGATTTACCGCGTATCCGGGATCGGGCAGACTGGGACCAACCTGCATCGATGGATTTCAGGCGGTTGCAGGAGCACATCTGGGCTGCCTGGGCTCGGTACGAGGTCGTGTTGGTGGAAGGTATTTTGGTGTTTTATGACCCGGAGGTGAACGCACTTTTTGATCGGCGGATTTTTCTGGAATTTGACAAAGCGCGTTTTTGGGAAAGAAGAAAGCAAGAGACCCGGTGGGGAGAGGAGCCAGACTGGTATTTGGAACATGTGTGGGAGGCCCATTTGAAGTACGGGAGGCGTAACTTTGAAAATGGGCGATTTCCCATCGAAATCCGGGATTCCAAATAAGTTTATAAAACCGGTTTGGAGAAGTATATTTGCGCAGAACAACGAAACATTCACGAACATTGGAACCAATAAAAATTGATATTGACCGCGTCCTTGCCTCCAAGAGTCCTGGTTTAGCTCGTTGGTTGCCTGGATTCATTACTCGATGGATCAAGCGGACCATTCATCAGGAGGAGATAAACGAGGCACTTCGTCGTTCACAAGGCATTAAAGACCTGGATTTTGCGTCTTGGTCCATTGACTTTTTGCAGGCGAAAGTCAGCAGTTCAGGAAGGGAGCATATTCCTGTAAACGGGGGTGTCATTCTTGCTTCGAACCATCCATTGGGTGGGCTGGATGGGATTGCGCTGATGCAGGAGGCCGGGAAGGTTCGTTCCGATATTCGATTTATTGTAAATGATATTTTGCTTTCGCTTCCCAATTTTGATCAGATTACGGTAGGGGTAAACAAGCATGGGGCGAATGCTCGGAAAAGCCTGGAGGCTATTGAACAGGCGTATTCGGGTGGTCATGCTGTGCTGGTCTTTCCGGCAGGCCTTTGTTCTCGAAAAATGGATGATGGGCAGATTCGAGATCTTGTATGGCAAAAAAGTTTTGTGGCCAGGGCTCAAAAATACCAACTGCCAGTGGTTCCGACGTTTATCGAGGGCAGGAACTCCAATTGGTTTTACAACTTAGCCCGTTGGAGGAAAAAGTTAAAAATCAATGTTAATTTAGAGATGTTTTACCTGCCGGATGAGATGTTCAAGCAGCGCGGACAAAACATTCATATTATCTTTGGGCGTCCAATTCCGGCGAGTATTTTTGATGCCAGTAGGAAGCAGGAAGAATGGTCGTCCTTGTTGCGGGATTTTGTGTATGTTTTTCCTGGGCAACCGGACCTGCTTTTTGAGGAGTATATTCGTCGAGTTAACCATTAAAAATTGTACAATTTGAAACCAGTAATCGCACCGATTGATCGAAGGCTAATGGAAGCGGAGTTAACGCCAGCGCGTTTTGTCCGTCCTACTCATTTTTTGGACAATGAGATCTACATAATCAACGGAAATGATTGTCCGAATACGCTTCAGGAAATTGGCCGTTTACGGGAGGTATCCTTTCGTGCGGGTGGAGGTGGTACTGGGAAAGAGGTGGACCTTGATGATTATGATTCTGGGCAGTATGCGTACCAGCAGCTAATCGTTTGGGATCCTGCGGAAAAAGAAATTGTGGGTGGATACCGATTTGCATTGTGTGCGGATAATCGGGATGCAGCGGGAGAATACCACCTGAGCACCTCCGAGATTGTGGACTATTCTGAAAAACTGAAAAAAGATTTTTTCCCAACGACCATAGAGCTGGGGAGGAGTTTTGTACAACCGCTTTACCAGCCTAGGGCAGAAAGCCGTCGCAATGTGTTTTCATTGGACAATTTATGGGATGGTTTAGGTGCGCTGACCGTTTTATTTTCTGATATAGAGTATTTTTTTGGTAAAATAACCATGTATACGACCTACAATGCGGAGGCAAGGGATCATCTGTTGCGGTTTATGCACCATTATTTTCCTGATCCAGATCATTTGGTTTTGATTCCACACCCGCTGGAGTTGAAGCACGATTGTGCGGACTTTGTTGCTCAGATCCAGCACCTTTCTTACAAGGAAGGGTATGTATTATTGAATAAAATCATTCGTGGTCTTGGAGAGAATATTCCCCCCCTTTTCAATTCGTATATGAACCTATCTCCTACCATGCGGACTTTTGGTACTGCGATGAACCCGCATTTTGGGGCGGTAGAGGAAACGGGTATTATGCTGACCATTCGGGATATTTACCCACAAAAGAAGGATCGGCACATTAATTCTTTTTTAGACTACTTGGCTAGCAAAGAGCAAACTGCCGGGTAGCTTTGCCTTAAAGTTTCCAGAGACCGAAGTATTTCAGGAATAATTTCACCAGGTTTTCAGCATCTGAGATGCCTCGGTGGGGGATCCCTTCAAACTGGATGCCTTCCCGTTTGAGGGCCGCTTGTAAGCCAAGGCTACGGGTCAACCGGTTGAGTTGCATGTACTGCTCCTTTAGGTTGATATGGGACTCAGCCCATCGGTGGTCCATTTTATGCAATTTACAGTCGTTGACCAGCATTTTGCGGTCAAAGCTGCCCCAGGAGCAGAGCAGATAATCCTCTTCATCGATATAAGCCCAATCGATGAATTCCTCGATGACATCTGGGAAAAGATCCGCTTTATTGACCTCTACTTGGCGGATGGTGGTTAGGTTACGGCAAAAATCGGACAGAGAAGGGTTTACAACCGGTCGGATAAAACGGTTAAAACGGCCTCTCACTTCCGCGAAATCGTTGATTCGGAAGGCACCAATTTCGATGGTTTCCATAACCATATCTGGAGGCGAGCCTTCCCAGCAGGTCGCCTCCAGATCATAGATAATATAATTCAAAATACTCTGATTTACAGGCCAAAAATGGAGCGTCCCATGTAGGCTGCTGCATCTCCGAGTCCTTCTTCGATCCGCAACAATTGATTGTATTTAGCTACCCGGTCAGAGCGGCTGGCAGATCCGGTTTTAATTTGACCGGAGTTCAGCGCCACTGCCAAGTCAGCGATCGTAGCATCCTCTGTTTCACCAGAGCGGTGGCTGATAACGGAGGTATAAGCGTTGCGGTGTGCCAGGTTAACGGCGTTAATCGTTTCGGTAAGCGTACCAATTTGGTTCACCTTAATCAGGATTGAGTTCGCCACCTTATCATCAATGCCTCGCTGCAGGCGGGTTACATTGGTGACAAAGAGATCATCTCCTACCAATTGGATACGGTGTCCGAGTACCTCTGTCATGTGTTTCCAGCCTGCCCAGTCATCTTCGGAGCAGCCATCTTCGATGGAGAAGATGGGGTAACGGTTGCACCAATCCTTCCAGTAGGCCACCATATCTTGAGGTGAAAGCCGGTCGCCGGTCGATTTTTTGAATACGTACTCTTGTTTTTCGGTGTCGAAGAATTCGGTGGAGGCGGCATCCAAAGCGATCACGATATCGTCCATGGGGCGGTATCCGGCTGCTTGGATGGCGGTCATCACCATTTGAATAGCTTCCTCGTTGTCTTTGATTCCAGGGGCAAAGCCACCTTCATCTCCTACGTTGGTGGTATATCCTTTGTTTTTAAGTACTTTTTTGAGTTGGTGGAAAACTTCCACGCCCATGCGAAGACCCTCCCGGAAACTATTAGCTCCGATTGGCATAATCATAAATTCCTGAAAATCAATGCCGTTGTCTGCGTGCGCTCCACCATTCAAGATATTCATCATTGGTACGGGTAGGATGTGTGCATTCACACCTCCCAGGTATCGGTAGAGTGGCTGACCATATTCTTCAGCAGCGGCTTTAGCGACAGCGAGGCTTACGGCCAGGATGGCGTTGGCGCCGAGGTTTGCCTTGTTTGAAGTCCCATCAATTTCCAGCATAAGCCGGTCGATGTGGATTTGATCGGAAGGGTCCATGCCGATCAGTTCTTTTTTGATCAGTTTATCGATATTTTTAACGGCCTTCTGAACGCCTTTACCGAGGTAGCGTTCAGGGTCTTCATCGCGGAGTTCAACAGCTTCATGTGCTCCGGTGCTGGCACCGGATGGAACGGCGGCACGACCGATGAAACCAGAGTCCAGTACAACATCCACCTCTACGGTTGGATTTCCACGGGAGTCCAGGATTTCCCTGGCGATGATTTCGCTAATTACACTCATAATGTCAGTGGTTGGAATAGAAAAATGAATAAAATCTGAAGACAACAAAGGTACTGACAAAACAATTGGAATCGGGTGTAATTCTTCCAAACATCGCTAAAAATGCGCTGTATGTTCGATTTTTTGTTGGTGTCGGTTCCTAAAAATGGTGGTTTCACAGTACCTTGTGCTCAAAATTTAACAACAAGTTTAAAATGGCGAAATCCGGTAAAAGTGCCGCTTCTTCTCAGGCAAGGCCTGCAGTAGTTTCCTCCACTTCCCCCAAGGTGTTGCGGGATTATCTAGCTCGCCCCACTTCTGAGGGGGAGGGCAACAGTGGGTACTCCAAGGTCTTTTGGGGAGTCGCTGCTTTTGCGCTGGTCGCCATGCTTTACTGGTCGCTCGGCAGCGGTATTAATGCGGACGACAAGTTTCAGAACGATTATTCGGAGAAGCTGGTGAATTATTACACCACATTTGGGAAGGATAGTTCTGCGCTTTACATCAAGGACGGAAATATGCATCTATATGGTGGTTTTTTTGAGATTACCACCGGGATGATTAACCGCACGCTTGGGTTAACCCCCAACGACTTGAGTTATCACCATGTTCGGCACTTGGCGACGGCAGTTATGGGCTGGCTGGCTATTTTATTTGCGGCGCTATTGGGCCGGTACATTGCTGGTTGGAGGGCAGGATTGTTGACATTGGTACTACTGTTCCTATCTCCACGGTTTTTAGGAGAATCGCTGATGAACCCGAAAGATATTCCTTTTGCTTTTGGTTACACCATGACCTTGTATTTCATGGCAAAGGTATTAGATCGCTTACCTAGGCCAGGTCGCTGGGATTTGGTCGGTTTGGCAGGTGGATTGGCCATTGCATTGGCCATGCGGGCGGGCGGTTTATTGCCCTACGCCTATTTATTGATGTTCGCCGGCCTTCATTTTTTGCTAAAGAATGGGGGATTGGTGGCTCTAGGGAATGGAAAATTGATGGCTCGGTACGTGCTGGTTGGGCTTGGAGTTGCGTTGACGGGCTATTTGGTAGCGGTTTTGTTATGGCCCTACGCCTTACAAAACCCCTTAAAAAATCCCTTGGAGGCGCTATCCAAATTTGAGGATTTTGAGATTCGGATTCGGGTATTGTTTGAGGGAATAAACGTGCGGAGTGATATGACTCCTTGGTACTATGCGCCGAAATGGATCTTGATTTCAATCCCATTAGCGGTGGTGGTTGGTTTTATGGGTAGTCTTTTGTTGTCGGTACGAATGATGCGTCGCTACCATCCATTATGGGTATTTATGGTGTTTTTTGCTGGTGTTTTTCCGGTGGCTTATATTGCTTCCAAGGATTCGGTTTTGTACGATGGTTGGAGGCACCTGACTTTTGTTTATCCTGCCATAGGTTTGGCGGCAGGCTTGTTCTGGAACGAAGTATTGGGCTTTTTTGAGTCAAAAAAGCCAGTTCAGTATGCGTTCTATGGACTGTTTGCTGTGTTAATGGCCGATGCGGTGTGGTTTATTGGCTCCAACTCTGCTTTCCCTTACGTATATTTTAACCCTATTCAGGGCGGCGTTAAAGGGGCATTTGGTCAGCACGAGACTGATTATTGGGGCTTGAGTATCCGACAAGGTTTGGAGTGGATGGAGTCACAAGGGATTATTGGTGAAAATATGGAGAACACCGTGGTAATTGCGACCAGTATGGCCTATCCCGCCCAAAAGTTGGCTGCCAAATATGGTGACAAGGTTAAAATCAAATACTTGAAATGGGACGCTCGTTGTAACGATGCTTGGGATTATGCTTTATATCCCACCCGGACCATTGGTGGAGTAACGCTTCGGAAAGGTTTTTGGCCACCCGACAATGCGATTCACACAATTGATGCAGGTGGAGCGCCGATTTTAGCGATTTTAAAGGACAATGGACGGAATTGCTCCTTAGGCATAGCGCTTCTAAAAACCAATGATTTTAGCGGGGCAATTGAAAAGTTTCAAGCGGAGATTGCGAATGTTCCAGACAATGAGCTTGCCTGGGGAAATCTGGGTCAAGCCTATTTCAGCGCCGGGCAGGCGCTGGCAGCGGTGGATCCTGTGGCCTCCGATTCCATGTTGGAGTTGTCTAAAGCAAGCTGTGAAAAAGCCCTGTCCATTAGCCCAGACGATTCTCCCTCGATGAATCTTTTGGGGATGTATTGGCTGCAGAAGAACGATATAGGCAAAGCAAAATCCCAGTTTGAGTATTCTGTCAAAATGGAACCATCTAACCCGGGTGGCTTCTATTACTTGGCGTTAATTGCTGCTGAGCAACGGGATGCAGGAGCTGCCTTGGCTTACTTGCAGAAGTCTATTAATGCTAATCCAAGCTTTAAGCCGGCATACGAACTAGCGATTCGGATTCATGAGCAAAGTGGAAACACGGATCAAGCGAATCGAATTCGGGCGATGATCCAACAGATCAAGTAAATGAATTACGAGCATCTTTTACCCTCCTACAGAAGCCGTTTTTTATTTTTACAAGATCAGCTCTCGAGCTTGTCTCGAGTGCAGGAGTTGGATTTAGGCCTACATTTAGGGTGTAAGGAAGGGGTATTTGATCGGATGTTGGCGTCCTATGTTGGTGACCTGACGGTTACGGATGCCTCTGCTGCTGCACTGCAGCTAGCGATGGGTAGAAACAAGGGTATTTTCAATCTTCGGTATATTCCGCAAGGGGAAGAGCAACTTCCCTTTGCGGAGGGCTCCTTTGATGTAGTGGTGGTGAGTGAGTTACTCGATGTGGGTATGGAGCCAGGGCGGGTGGTTTCGGAAATTTCCCGGGTATTGATTCCTGGTGGTTGGGTCTTGTTGGCTTTTCGCTCAAAAGACTTTCCCTTTACCTACGACCCAATCAACCGGCTTTGGCAGTTGGCTAGAACCCGGTCTAAGCGGGAATATGGTATTCAGCAAGGGGCTTATGGTTTTGGCCATGCTGCACTCCCTTCTGTCCAGCAGCTGGAGCAATTGTTGGAACAGGAAGGACTTGAGTTAGTGTCTATCCATTCTTTGGGAGGTTGGTTAGTGGGTTTGGTGGAAATGTATTGGACCAGTATTTTGATTGATATTTTAAAAACGAATCAATGGAAGTGGGTAACGGCCTCTAAGGGACGGAGAGCTTCGGTCACTGATGCACCTTCTTTTGTTTGGCTTATCGATGCCATTTTATGGTTGGACGATCTCTGGTCGGGGATGTTGCGACAGAGTGTTGGGAAAGGGATGGTAGTTCGAAAAAGTAGAAGGGAGGGATAAAAAAGAAACGATCTGAAGCCAAAACCTCAGATCGTTTCTTTTTTTGGAAAAAAAATGAACGGCACTAGTTCATCAACGCGGGCATTCTACGGCCCAGCCAACCACCTGCGGCAGCGGCAAGCATTGTACCGATGCAGGAGGCATACGTGAGCCATTCTGGGTGGTTAAAAGCCAGAAACACGCCAATGGCCAATATGATCAAGACAAATCCGGTAAGCAGAGGTGCTACCGTGTACCTTGTCCCACGGGTCATCCAACCTGTAACGAAAGATCCCGTAAGGCCCGCTGCAAAAAAGGACCCTAAGAAATAAAGGTATGCTTCTACCGAGAGGCTACCTACCCATTCATTAAAGGCAGAACCGGATTCGATAGTGATTCCCTCTGGGGGTTGGTACGGAGAGAAGTGCTGGACTGCTTGCATGGTCATAAAGCCCACTGCAATGCCCACCAATACTCCAACTATGGCTCTAATCTGAGGAGGTATCATCCGCAATTAATATTCAGAGTCATCTGCGATGTCGTCCATATCCTCTTCATCC
>CANHDG010000081.1 GCA_947459365.1 Saprospirales bacterium | reverse complement strand
GTCCCTCTGCGATTCGATTTTGTCTGTTCACTCCGCCATTGTTAATTTTACTACCCTTGCGGAGCCAGTTGTTTGCTCTGACGAGTACGAAAGCAATAATTCGTTGAATACGGCGAAGCCTATCCCAACAGGTACAACTATTGTGGCCCGTATTGGCAGTTTTGGCGATCGCGATTATTACCAGTTTAGCAACAACCCTGAAACGCGCAACATCAAGATTGACCTGACGAATTTGCCAAAAGACTATGATCTGCGTTTGTACAGGGGGAATATGCTTGTCGCTTCCTCATTAAAGCCTGGTTTGGCCAATGAGGTTATTCGCTTCAATACCACGGTGGTGAGCTCTCAATACCGCGCCTACGTATTTGGATACAACAATGCTTGGAGTGCAACTGACTGCTACAACTTGACTGTAAGTTTAAGTGCTACTCCTTGGCGGACGGAGGAAACCAGTGAAGGTTCTGAGACTAGGTTGGAGGTTCCTGTAACCTTTGTATCACAAGGCTTTGGTATGTTCCCTAATCCGGCGAATTCCAAACTTACCATTGAAGTAGAGCAAGAGTCAGACAGCGATGCCCAGATTGTATTAATGGACGCCTCCGGACGGGTAGTACTGGAAGAGAACGTACTTTTTGTTCGTGGAACCAATCAGCATTCTATTGATTTGGAAAGTTTATCAAACGGCGTGTACCTCGTTCGCTTGTTGAACGGTGAAAGTGCTTCAACTCGCAAGCTGATTATTCAAAAATAAATTAAAGGAGGTTGCTAATATCCCAAATACCTGTTTTGGGATTGGCTTTACCTTTTGTATTGATAACCGAAAAAAGGGTACTCTGTCGTTGGATAGGGTACCCTTTTTGTGGTGTAGGTTAGCGCTCCAGCAACCTTAGAAGCTCCAGCTGGTTGCAGGCGCGTTCGAGGTTGTGCTCTGAATGTTTAGTTTTATAATAAACGTCTCCTGCCAGGTAATCGGTTAAAAAGCGCAAGGCTTGTTCTGTTACGATCCATTTGGCACCCAGTTTTAGGGAGCTTCTTTCTGCTGGGAGGAGTTGATAGCCAGCAGTCTCAAGGAAGCCGGTGTCCAAGGCTTGCCATACCTCTTTCCTGAGTTGAAATCCAGGGATGGGAGCATCTTCCACACGGTCGGGTACGAACGTCCTTACCATATCTCCGTAGTCGGATAAGACCGTGCCTGGCATCACGGTATCCCAGTCAATTACCGCGGCAGCAGAGCCATTGGAACGGTGAAGCAGGACATTTCCTGCTTTGGTATCATTGTGCGTAACCCGGGTAGGCAGGATTCCTTTTTGTATCAAGTTGTGTACTTCCTGAGCGTACTGTTCGGCTTTCAGCAACAATTGAACCTCTTTAGTTACTTGGTTGAGCCTGCCGACTGGATCTTTTTCAAGAATGGCTTTGAAGGAAATATACCTAGAAACGGTATCATGGAATCCTGGTAGGGGCTGGTAGAGCTGCTCGGGAGGAAAATCAGAAAGGGCTTTGAAGAAGGCGCCGTACCCTTTTGCAGCCTCATAAGCTTGTTCCGGACTGGGAAGGGCGACTGGGGCAAAGGTGTCTTCCAGATAAGGGAAAACCCTCCAGCAGTGGCCATTTGAATCTTCAAAATGATAGTGGCCGAAGCAGGTAGGATGGGGATGGATGACCTGAAGTGGGTACTGGTGGGAGGCTTGAAGGTGACAGGCAATCGCTACAAAGTTTTCCATCAACGCCTTTGGATTCTGGAACAAAGCTGTGTTGATCCGCTGTAAAATCCAACGGTCCTGATTCTGGAGTTGGAGGAGAAAGGTTTCGTTAATTAATCCCTCTCCGGTGGGTTGGAGGGACTGTGGGGTAGTTGACGGGAAAAACGCGTCGAGTATTTCCTGACTAATTTCGTTAAACATCTGTAATATTTTTGATTGGATTCCAGTCAAGTCGATTGAATCCATTTTCTTTGCAAGATTATGAAAAAAATTACTGCTGATTGGGTTTGTCCAGTGATTTCTGCTCCTATAAAAGAGGGGGTTATTATTTGTGATGATGCGGGCAAAATCTTGGCGATTGAATCAAGAGAACACCACGACCTTCAAACGTTGGAGGTGCACCAAGGCATTTTGATTCCGGGCTTTGTAAATTCCCACTGCCATTTGGAATTGTCCCACATGAAAGGAAAGGTAGATACCGGGACTGGGCTTATTCCTTTTATTACGGGGGTGGTGACCAAACGGGGGGCTGAACTAGAACAAATTCAAGAGGCGATCCGGACGGCTGAGCACGAGATGCTTGAAAATGGTATTGTGGCATTAGGCGATATCTCGAATACCACGGATACTTTTCGGATAAAATCAAGTGGCCGGATGCGCTACCATACATTTGTGGAGGTGTTTGACTTCTTACAGGACCACCAAGCTACTTCGACCATGGATAAAGGGCGGGCTGTCTGGGAAGAATTGGATTTGGCTCAAGGGAGTGCCCGGACCTTGGTGCCCCATGCTCCCTATTCTGTGAGTCCGGCTTTGTTTCGACTCATTAATGAGTTTAATCCATCTGGAGGGGCGACGATTTCCATCCACAATGAAGAGACACCACCTGAAAATCAGCTTTTTTTAAACAAAAAGGGTGATTTTCTTTCTTTTTATTCCAGTTTTGGCATTTCCTTGGAGCACTTTGCGCCAACAGGGAAATCAGCTATTTATTACGCCATGGACAACCTAGCGGCGCATAATCGCACCTTATTTGTGCACAACACACTGGTGGACCGGGAAAAGATCCAAGCTGCTCAAGAGTGGTCGCAAAATGTTTACTGGGCTACCTGTCCCAATGCAAATTTATATATCGAAAACCGTTTGCCGGATTATGCTGCATTTATCCACAGCAATGCCAAGGTGACGATTGGTACCGATAGCCTTACCTCCAATTGGCAGTTGAGTATATTGGAGGAGATGAAGACCATTGCTCGCTACCAGAGTTATGTTGGGTTCGATTATTTACTGCGCTGGGCCACGTTGAATGGGGCGGAGGCATTGGGCTTTGATGATACCTTAGGTAGTCTGGAGCCTGGCAAGCGGCCGGGAATACTTTTATTGTCGGAAATGGGTCCTGATTGGAAACTACAGGCTGCTACCCAGGTACGTCGGTTACTTTAATTCATAAAAAGAGATTTATTTATGACGAAGCAATTGTGGATCTTCCTTTTCTTGTTTGCTACTTACCGTCTAGCAGGGCAATCTATCAAGCCTGATGAGGTGTTGATTCAATTGGAAATGGGCGCTGATGTAGAAACAATCCTCGACCGAATGGAGCAAAGTACAGAACGTGTAGTCCTGGATTGGAAGCTGGTCGCCCCTAGGTGGCGTATTTATAAGGTGCAACTAGAGCCTATTGGTCCAAAGGAGGCCGATGCCTCGCAATTGCAGAAGTGGAGGGCCTTGCTGGGCATCCAGCTGGCGCAATGGAATCATGAAGTAGAGGAGCGCGATGTTGTCCCAAATGATGAGTTTTGGATTGAGCAGCGAGATATGGGGTTAATTGGAATGAAAAAGGCATGGGAGAATACGACGGGAGGTCTTACCCCTGCGGGAGATACGATTGTGGTAGCGGTTTTGGAAAAAGGCATGCAAAAGGAGCATCCGGATCTGATTCCAAACTGGTGGCGCAATTATAAGGAAGTGCCTGATAACGGGTTGGATGATGACAACAACGGTTACATAGATGACTACATTGGCTGGGATGCTGCTGGCGCAGGTGATGGGAATGGCACAGGTAGTAGCCATGGCACTTCGGTTTGCGGAATTGTGGGTGCCCGAGGGAACAATACGTTCGGTGTGACAGGAGTCAACTGGAATGTGCAGATCATGCCATTCGTCAATGTGCGGTTTGAAGATGAAATTGTGGGGGCCTATTATTACGCCAGTGAAATGCGTAGGCTTTACAACGCCACACAGGGGCAGCAGGGTGCTTTTGTGGTGACTACCAATGCCTCTTTTGGGATTGACAATGTGTTTCCAGAGGATTACCCGCTTTGGTGTTCTGTTTACGACTCGCTCGGGGCCGTGGGGATTATCAGTGTAGGGGCCACCGCTAATGCAGACAGGAATGTAGATGAGGCGGGCGATATGCCCACCACATGCGGGAGTGAATTTTTAGTTACGGTCACGAATGTAGAGGTGAATACAGGTAGGAGGGTTGTAAATGCAGGGTACGGCTCAGCTTCTATTGACCTTGGTTCTCCTGGGCAGGGAACCTTTACGACGACTAATCGGGTAGTGACCTCTACGGATACGACCTGGTGCGGAAGTTTTGGAGGTACTTCAGCGGCTTGTCCGCATACGTCGGGTGCCTTGGCGTTGCTTTACAGTGTAAAATGCGATGGTTTTGTGTCGGATGCTTTGACGCAGCCGGTGGACTGCGCTCGTCGAGTTAGGGATCTTCTTTTGGAAAGCGTCACTCCAGAGCCAACTTTAGAAGGGTTGACTACCACTGGAGGTAGATTAGAGGTATCGGTAGCTGTGGAGGAGATTATGGAATTGTGCTCTGGAATTACGGGTCCGTTGGACGTTTTGGATCTTCGGCCAAATCCTGTGCGCTCCTTTTTGGAGATTCGGTACCAGACGCCGGATTATTCGGATGATTACGTGTTCAGGGTATACAATATGTTAGGTCAACTCATGATGGCAAGGGACCAATATGGTGTGATAAGGACTGATTTGGATTTCACGCCTCCTTCATTTGAGTCAAAACGGGTACTTTTGGATGTGCAACAATGGCCAGCTGGGACCTATGTGCTCCTGTTAGGGAAGGGGAAGACCATGATTCAAAAGAAATTTGTAAAAATTTAAAAAAACTATTTGGTAATTTCACAGTGGTTGAATTACCTTTGCAGCCCGAAATGATTAGGATTTGGCTCCGTAGCTTAATGGATAGAGCATCTGACTACGGATCAGAAGGTTAGAGGTTCGAGTCCTCTCGGAGTCACAAGAAAAGTGTGTGGGCATTTCTGTTCACACATTTCATTTTTAGAAAACATCGGTATTCAATAAGAATTTAGTCATGGCAAAAGTTTGTGATTTGACGGGTAAAAAGCCAATTACTGGCAATCACGTTTCGCACTCCAACCGCAAAACGAAGCGTCGTTTTTACCCGAATTTGCATGTTAAGCGTTTTTTCATTCCTGAAACTGGAGAATGGGTAACGTTGAAAGTGAGCTCAGCTGCTATTCGTACCATCAGTAAACTTGGTATTTATCAGTACATTCAGAAACTAGAAAAAAAGGGAGAGGTAGTATTCAACTCCGAGCCTGTAGTAGGTTTCTAATTGTATCAACCGATTGTTCTCTAATTAAGTTACACTCTATCATACCCTACTAGTATGGCAAAGAAAAGTAAAGGCAATCGCATTCAAATTATTCTTGAGTGCACGGAGCATAAAACAAGTGGTTTGCCAGGTACGTCTCGTTACGTAACTGAGAAGAACCGTAAAAACACCACTGAGCGTTTGGAGTTAAAAAAATATAATTCCATAATGCGCAAGTATACGGTGCATCGCGAAATCAAGTAATCTTTTGATTATTTGTCTCGGTTTCATTTTTCAACTTTAACCTCCTTTTTGCGTTATGGCAAAGAAAGTTTCAAAAAACGCCCGTGTAGCCCAGCGTGCAGCCAACGCCGGATCGGGTAAAGATCACGTAAAAGTAGTAAAATCGATTAAAGACCCTGTAACTGGTCGCTATACTTACAAGACAGCGATTGTTCACAAGGACAAAGTGAAGGATTTCTTTGCTGGTATTTAACAGCAAGTCCACATATTCATAGTATTACTCAATACGAGGATCATTCCCCCCGTCCGGAGGATTGGTCCTCGTTTTTTTGCCGTAAGGCGATTTTTAGAATGACATCATTTAAAGATTTGGGGATATCCCCCGAACTCCTCCAAGGCATCGAAAGCCTTGGTTTTGAGACCCCAACCCCTGTTCAATCCTTAGTAATTCCCCACGCACTAATTTCTGAAGGTGATCTTATCGCGCTGGCCCAGACAGGTACCGGAAAAACAGCTGCATTTGGTCTCCCACTGTTACAATTAATTGATCCTGCTGAACGAGGTATTCAGGCAGTAGTGCTTTGCCCTACACGTGAATTATGTGTTCAAGTGGCCAGTGATCTTGAAAACTACTCCAAGTTTGCACACCAATATAAAGTGGTGGCAGTGTATGGCGGAGCAAGTATCACCACACAAATAGCGCAGATCAAAGCAGGTGCTCAGATTGTAGTCGCTACACCAGGTCGTTTAGTGGACCTAATCGAGCGTCGCGCTGCCAAATTAGAGAACGTTAAACGCGTTGTACTAGATGAGGCCGACGAAATGCTCAATATGGGATTCCAAGAGCCACTTGAGGCAATTCTTGGAGCAGTAACCGCCCGGGAATCTATTTGGTTGTTTTCAGCAACCATGCCAGATGAGGTGCGCAGAATTGCCCATAACTATATGGAGAATCCAAAAGAGCTCAATGTAGGTGGGAAAAATGAGGTGAATAAAAATATTGTTCACCAATATTATGTCTGTCGTGCAGATGATCGGTTCTCCACTTTAAAAAGGGTAGTAGATGCTAATCCCGGCATTTATGGATTGATCTTTTGCCGTACAAAAAACGAAACAAAAGAGATTGCGGAGCAAATGATTCGAGATGGCTACAATGCAGATGCATTGCACGGCGATCTTGCACAGGGTGACCGTGACCGGGTAATGAATCGTTTTCGGGAGCGAAACCTACAACTGCTGATTGCTACCGATGTGGCAGCGCGCGGAATTGATGTGAGTGATATCAGCCACGTCATTAACTACGGGATGCCGGATGAGATTGAAACCTATACCCACCGCGCTGGCCGTACAGGTCGTGCCGGTCGTACCGGGGTCAGCATCAGTATCGTTACTCCAAAGTACGAAGAGAAGATCAAACAAATTGCTCGGAAAAATCGCGCTGAGTTTGAGCGCTTGATGATTCCAACTGGGGTGGAAGTCTGTGAAAAGCAGCTTTTCCACATTATCCGGAACATTCATGAGCAGGAGGTCAATAACGAGGCGATTGAGCAATATATGCCCGCTATTTATGAGGAGCTGAAGGATTTAAGTAAGGAGGAGCTGATTAAGCGTTTCGCAAGCGTTGAATTCAACCGTTTTATTGAATATTATCGCGATGCTAGGGATATTAATATCTATCCAAAAGAAGGCCGTCGCCGTGATGGCGATAGCGGAAAGGTAGCTGGTGCCAATGGTATGTCTCGGATGTTTGTTAATATCGGTACCATCGATGGGGTATCAAAGAAAGATTTTCTGCAACTCTTGGTGCAGGAAGTTGGAATTCCAATGCCATCAGTCGGAAGTATTGACATGGGCCGGACCAACTGCCACTTCGATGTGGAGCCCTCCTACGTCAAGCAATTGATCAAGAGCCTTAGTGAGTTCAACCTTAATGGCCGCAGGGTTCGGGTTGATGAAGCGCTTCCGCGCACCGAGAAATTTAGCAAATCGGGTGGTGGTGAAAAGGCCCGTTTTTCAAAGCCTGACTTCGGTAAATTCGGGGATCGTGGTCGTTCTTCTTCCAAACCTGATTTCGGAAAGCCTGGTAAGGGATTCGGAGGCAAGAAAAAAAGTAAGTATTAATAGAACAGGATGTTGAGGGTTTTATGCCCCTCTTTCTGTCTATAAAAAAGGTGGTGAGCTGTGTGCTCACCACCTTTTATACATTTTGGGAAGGAATATGCTCAAAAGAACTTTTCTATTAATGTCTGGATTGAAAAACAACAGCCAGCGCTGTCGCTGCTTGACCAGACTCCAAGTACTTAGCTGCCAACTGGTGCAAAGCGCTTGCTTGCGCATCTCCCTCCAATGTAAGGGCCGCCGCCACTTCTGGGAGTTTTGCCGTCTGTTCTAATTCTTCAGAAGAGGGTAATTTTTCTAGATTTCCAAGGCGTCCCAGTTGGTTTCCAGTCAATACCGTGCTTCTTCTTACGGTCTCTGGAAGCTGGTCTACTCCAATACCTTTGGTGGTGAGAGGTTTTGGGATTTCAAACAGCGCTTCTCCACTGGCTCTACAGTACCAGTTGGCGCCCATTCGCGCTACTAGGTCTAATTTTTCGGTATCAAGTTGCCCCGATGGATTTAGGTAGGCATCTTGGATATGTAGTAGTTGGACTTTTGCCACCACCAAGTTTCCAGCACCAGGACCATCACCAAGTGGGATGATCTGCTCTACCGTACACTCCAGGGAGACAGGTGACTCTGCCACCCGGGGAGGTCTGATTTTTTCTGAAGGCAATGGGGTTAATCCGGATTTAATAAATTCATTCACGCCTTTGTCATACTCTGTACTCGAGAGCGACATTTGTTCTACCATGGTGTAATTGACAATATTAATGACTACCTCTGGTATTTCCTTTACGTTTTCCAAGGTATGTTTAGTAGTGCCGTTTGTCACTCTCCGAGCTGGTGAAAAGATCACAATGGGAGGATTGGCGCTAAAGAGATTAAAAAAACTAAAAGGGCTCAAATTGACTTCTCCAGCTGCGTTGATGGTGCTGGCGAGTGCAATAGGGCGTGGTGCAACTGCGCTTTGCAAAAAGGCTTGCACTTGTTGGGTGCTTAAGGAGCTAGGGTCTACTGTCATAATTTGTTATTTTCCGATGATTGTTCCTTCAACTGCTCCAAATCCAACTCTGATTTGGGCGTTTTGGGCAAAGCCGCGCATAATCACCCGATCACCATCTTGAAGGAAGGTTCTGGTGCTTCCATCGACCATTTGAATTGGTTTGGTTCCCATCCAGGCAATCTCTAACATGGAGCCAAAGCTACCTTCTTCCGGTCCACTGATGGTTCCGGAGGCCATTACATCCCCGATACGCACATTACAGCCATTGACCGTATGGTGGGCAAGTTGTTGAAGCATGTTCCAATACATAAATTTATAATTGGATCTGCTTACGATGGTCTCGGAATTGGTAGCTGGCTGAATTCCTACTTCCAAGGCTATGTCATAGTTCCATGGACCCTCGAATTGTAAGTATGGTAGAACGGCTGGCTCTTGCACTGGACCGTTTACCTTAAACGGCTCCAGTGCCTCCAAGGTAACGATCCAAGGTGAAATGGAAGATCCAAAGTTTTTCCCCAAGAAGGGGCCTAAAGGGACGTATTCCCATTGTTGGATATCACGGGCTGACCAGTCGTTGAAAAGGGCAAGTCCGAAAATATAGTCTGCCGCCGCCGCGGTGGAGATAGGTTGACCAAGCTGGCTTTCCTTCCCGATAATGAAGGCCATTTCAAGCTCGAAGTCAAGGCGAGCGCTAGGTTGAAATACAGGTTGTTCAGCCCCTTTTGGCAAGATTTGTCCGCTGGGCCGTTGAATAGGGGTTCCACTGACCACAATGGAAGAAGCGCGGCCGTGGTATCCCACTGGAAGGTGTTTCCAATTAGGTAATAAAGCGTTTGCAGGGTCACGAAACATTTTCCCCACATTAGTAGCGTGCTCGATACTGGAATAGAAATCGGTGTAATCACCCACCTCTACCGGAAGGTGCATCGTAGCTTCCGATTGGGGGACCAGGACGGAAGGGCCCTGTTTAAGAGGAGAGTGGTCATCTGTCAGAAGGTCCTGTATTTTTAATCGGATTGCTGAGGTGGCTACTTTCCCTAATGCAATAAACCGGTTCAAGCTTTTTTCGGAAAAAATACTTTGGTCGGGTGCCCACTCTTGCAGTAGCCCTTGTTTTGCCACTTCTTGCAGGTCAACAATTTGCTCTCCGATGGCAACCCCTACTCGGGGAGTGCGAGTTGTGGTGGAAAAAATCCCGAAAGGAAGATTGTAAATTGAAAAATCACTGTCAGTGGGTACATTTACCCAAGTATGGATAGTGGTCATGTGGTGGATGTAATCTGCTTAGAATTGAATGCAAAGGTAATCTAGTTCTTTCAGCTTGGGGTAGATAATTGTCACGCTTTATCGTGTGTAGAAGGGATAAAGCGCAGTGGGGTAAACAGGGAACCTCTGATTTTACCGAATGGTAAACGTGGTTCTTCGGTTTTGTTGGTGCTCTTCCTCCGTACAAGCTTTACAGATGCACTGTGCGGCTGGTTTTTGCTCTCCATATCCGACTGCACTGAGCCGTTCGTAAGCAATACCTTGGCTAACCAAATAGTCTACTGCGCTCTCCGCTCGGCGTTGGGAAAGACCGAGGTTGTATTTATCATTCCCCCTGCAGTCGGTATGACTTCCTAGTTCTATGGTAATCGTTGGGTTGAGTTGTAGTATTGTTGCAAGTTTGTTCAACGTTGGCATGGCATCCGAACGGATGCTCCACTGGTCGAAATCGTAATAAATATTGTCCAAAACGATTTCTTGATTTTGGAATATTTTATCCAGTACAATTTCCACTTCAAAATACTGGATCGGATTATTGGGGTCCTTGGCAAGACCTTTGCTGCTGAATCGAGTGCTATTCGTCAGGTAGCCAGATCGGCTGGCGCTAAATTCATAATCGGTTTGGTCCGCGGTCTCGAGTTGGAAATAGCCATCAGGACCGACATTGATCTTTTTTTTGCCGTTGGTGGTTTTAATTTCGACGGTGGCTCCTTCGAGGGGTTTTCGTCCCAGTACCTTTGAGTTGGGATCGGTGGAAAGGGCATAAATTTTTTCCAGGACATAACCTTCCAGGATGTTTTTAAATTGGATGGGGCTGCTGTCTTTGGGTGCTACGGGAGGTTTTGGGAGCAATCGTTGTTCAAAGTTATAGATATCATCTCCGCCTCGTCCGTCGGAAGAGAGGCGATTGGAGGTGAAGTAGCCTGATCGCAAAGTTGATCCAGCCTCGGTAGGGGTAGGTTTGCTGGGGTCAAGAGGCTGTAAAATCAGCCCAAAATCATCGTAGCTGGAATTAAGGGGGCTTTTCAGGTTGATTGCAGGGGCCCAGGTGGATTTATCCAGTTTAGACGACCGGAACAAATCAAGCCCACCCATCCCTGGTAAGCCATCCGAGGCGAAGTACAAGGTGTCCGAATCGAAATTAGGGAACAGCTCATTTCCGCTCGAGTTTAGGTTGCGGGAAAGAACTTTGGGCTCGCCCCACCCGGTTTCGCTGTTGGGTTGAATCATCACGGCATAGAGGTCAAATCCACCCCAGCCACTGGGATCATCACAGGAGAAATATAATATGGTTCCATCCGGGGAGAGGCAAGGATGAAGGTAATTCAGTTGGTCTTGCTGGAAAGGAAGTGGTTCGGGTGTTGTCCAAGCCCCATCGATGAGGGATGATTTGAATATTTTACAGGAATGAGTTGGATTTTTTTCTGAAGGTAAGCAGCGTACAAAGTAAAGTTCAGTGCCGTTTTTATTGAAACAAAGGGTTCCCTCATTGTTTGCTGAGTTTAAATTGCTGGCGAATGCCTGAGGACTTGCTCCATTGGGTTCTACGATATAAATATCCATAAATTTATTCCCCGTCCATCCGTATGGTTTTTTCCCAGTAGCGGAGGCTCGATCGGAAGTGAAAACGAGGCGGCCATCAGGTGCCCAAATGGGTGCATAGTCATTTTGGGGGCTATTGAACGCGGTGGGTTGGATGAGGTAGCCGGATTGTTCGGCTTTCAGGGCCCAGTCTTGGGCGATTGCGCAGGTGGTTATTTCCTTTCGGTATTCATACGGACTACCGATCTCGATTCCCAGGTTTTTGAAGGCATCTTGTGCTTCCTGGTAACGTCCCGCTTGTTTAAGGGCGTAGGCATACCCTTTTAACGCTTCTGGTCCAAAGCTGTTTTGGTAAGCATTTTGAAACCAGGGGAGCGCTTTTTCGGGTTGACCGGTCCTGCTATAGGAATCGCCAAGACGAAAGGCGATTCGTCCTTTTTCCATTCTGGAGTCAGCGCGTTCATATTCCTTGTGAAGGAAAGGAATGGCGTTGGCATATTGTTTAAGTTCCCAGGCTGTTTTTCCATCTCGAACGGGGAGTGTGTAGGAGCAGCTGGAATACAAGGATAGGCAGCAGGCCAGGAGGAGGAGTTTATGGGAGAAATTTTGCATGGTGCGTAGATGATTAGGCAGCCACAGGAGAAATGAGTAGGCCTTTTCAGTGGGTAAATTTCGCTGTTTGGAGTAGTTGTTTCTGAAAAAGGTTCGATAATAATCTCTCAAAGCTGTTTCTTTGACGGTCGAAATGATGCTCAATAGTACTATCACCGCTGATCGAGGGCGAATTTACGGTTTGTCGATCATATTTTCGTTGGTTTTCCTGTCGGCTCTCTGTGGTCAGACGGATTCTTCTATGCTGTTATTGCCGGAAAAACTTTCCGACACAGACGTTCGGGTATATGATATTCAGTCTTTTCGGGAGAAGATCATTTCTGCTACCTTGGTGGAGGAGGATCCGTTAGATCTGCCTTACTCTACCTGGGTAATTACAGCAGAGGAAATAGCCTTGTATGGGTTCAGTACCTTGGGAGATGTATTGAAAGCTGCTCCTGGCTTGCGGGTTTCGCAGCCAGGGACTGCTCAGGAGGGAGAGACATTTCGGCTGCTTGGATTATCAGGGAATCAGTATGTAAAAATTTTATTGAATGGGGTGCCGATCAAGCCCGGCATGGCCTTGGGAATGCCTATTGCTGCGCAACTACCCATTCGGCAAGCCGAGCGCGTCGAGCTTCTCTACGGAAGCGCTGGTGCTTTTTTATATGGGAATGAAGCTTGTGTGGGGGTAATTAATATTATCATCAAAGAAAGTGAGCGCCCGGTGTACACACAAGCCGATTTGGTATTTGGTAGTTTGGGACTTAATAGCCTTGATTTAACCTTGGGTGGTAAATTGTTTAAAGGTAAAAATATCGGTAAATTCAGTTTGTACGGGAGCAGCACTGTTCGTGCAAACAGTGATTTGTTTTGGGATAACTCAATACGGAGGCCTGCTAATTATTTACCAGCTGGTTTTTCAATGTCGGATTTAGCTGGGTTTTCTAATATCCAGGTGGATTCATTAGGGGCCTTGCCCCGTCTTGCCCCTGCCCAGCAGGAAAGCAGGATGTTTGGTGCACAGGTAGAGTGGCGGGGATTTCGATT
>CANHDG010000080.1 GCA_947459365.1 Saprospirales bacterium | reverse complement strand
GGCTTCAATGCCAATGCAGGTCTAAATACCATTCACCGCCCAGGTTACCGCGAAATTGACCTGGTGGACTATGATACCCGCAACGTCAAGACCAACGCTGCCTTGCATTTTCGCTTGCAGCCTGAAAAAGAGTTTGAATCGCCTGAGCTGATTATTTCCTCTAGTTTTGGAACAGGTACCACGGTGTACCAAGGGGATAACCGCTTTAGCCTTCGGGGAATCCGCTTTTTTCAAAATAGAATTGAGCTGAACAAGCGAGATAAGTACTTCATCCGCGCCTATGCCACCAATGAGGACGCCGGAAGGTCCTATGACCCTTATTTCACCGCGCTGCGGATGTTGGAAGCGGCGAAAACAAACGAAGAATGGAGGGCGTCTTACCAACAATGGTGGGCCCAATCGAGCAAGGGTAACATCTTTAATCAGATGAAAGCCCTGGGCTATGAAAATGGAACTATTGAAGAAATGACTGCTTGGCAACAAGCCAACGCGGGTCAATTAGCAGAATGGCATGCCGCAGCGGCAGAATTTGCAAATAAAAAATCTCTGACCAACCAGGCGGGTACTCAGGACTTTTTTGCCCCTGGAACAGCCCGGTTTGATTCCCTTTTCAACGATATTACCTCCAGAAGAAACAACGACCGCGAAGGGGGTACCTTGTTTTACGATAAATCTGCCTTGTACCATGCGCATGGGGAGTACACGTTTACCCCCACCTTTATGGAGAAAATTGTGGTAGGCGGTAATGTTCGCCTGTATCGCCCTAACTCAGATGGCACTATCTTCGTGGACACAGCGGGTTATCGGATCAAAAACAATGAGTTTGGAGCGTATGTAGGAGGGGAAAAGCAAGTGGATGATTTCCGTTTTTCTGCCACCGTACGCGTAGATAAAAACCAAAACTTTGACTACCTGGCTACTCCGGCTGCAAGTGTTGTTTGGCAGCCGTCTAAGGACGATTATTTCCGGATCTCCTTTTCTTCCGCTATTCGTAACCCGACTTTGACCGACCAGTATCTCAACCTGAATGTCGGCCCTGCTACCCTGATCGGTAACCTAAACGGCTTTGACAGCCTTATCACGCTTGAGTCGTTTAATGAGTACCGAAACGATCAAAACAAGCCGTTGAATTATTTGACCATCAACCCAATTCGCCCGGAAAAAGTAAAAACGATTGAGTTTGGTTATCGTACGACTCTTTTTGATCGGTTGTATGTAGATGCAGGTTACTACTACAACATCTACGACGATTTTATAGGGTACAACATTGGAGTGACGCTGCCCTTCACAGAAGTGGAAATCGCACCTGGAGTCCCACCCATTCGCCTTCCCAACTTCCCGCTGCTAGAAGCCTGGAGGATTGCGTCGAATGCCGAACAGCGGGTCACTACCCAAGGCGCTGCTATTGGTTTGAACTATTATTTTGGAGATTACTTTATGTTGGCAGGCAACTACAGTTGGAACCGGTTGATTACCCAGGAAACGGATCCGATTGTACCGGCTTTTAACACTCCGGAGCATAAATTTAACCTCAGTTTTTCCGGAAGAAACATTCCTTTGAACCAATCGCGGCGGAATGGGCCAAGTGTAGGATTTAATATCAACTACAAATGGATAGAAGGCTTTATCTTTGAGGGCTCTCCCCAGTTTACGGGAACGATACCCACCTACGACTTGTTGGATGCGCAGGTGAACTTGACGGTGCCTAATTGGGATAGCACGATCAAAATAGGTGCTGCGAACGTTTTAAACAACCAGCAATTCCAGGTATATGGAGGTCCTCGAATTGGACGGATGGCCTACGTTTCCTGGTTGTATGATTTTGTAAAAAAATAGAGGGCAATTGCCTTTTGGAATAAATTAGAAATTTGCAAAATATCGAATTAGCTTTTGGATCAGGATTTTTCGGTACTTTTGCAGTCAATCATTACTATTAAACATATTTTTCACCAACTATGCGTACAATTAAACTCTTTGCTCTTTTAATTGCTACCCTATACTGTGTGCAAGCATCCGCTCAGCGGTATGAATCACAGGTTTTCAACCAGGTAAACGTTACCACGGTTGTATACGGCAGCAACTTTACGGTACTTCCTTTAGTAGGAGGTGGCCGTCCAGCTCGTCAGCCACTGGTGGCACGGGTATATACTCCTGTAGGTGATACGAAGACGGATCGTCCATTGATCATTTACCTCAAAACCGGTAACTTCTTCCCTTTCCCAGCTAATGGCTCTTGCGGCGGCGCGTTGAACGATTCTTCTAACGTTGAATTCGCTACACGCCTTGCTAAAATGGGTTACGTTGTCGCAGTTGCTGACTACCGCGGTGGTTGGAACCCAACAGCAAATGATCCTATCACTGGCGAGTTGACTCGTCGTTACACGTTGATCAATGCAGCGTACCGTGGCGTGCAGGACGTTCGTACCTGTATCCGCTACTTCCGTCGCAATGTGGCTGAATTGAACAACCAGTTTGGCATCGATCCTAGCAAGGTAGTAGTTTGGGGACAAGGAACAGGTGGCTACATCTCCTTGGCTGCTGGTTACCTGAATTCCTACAGCGAAATCTTGACTACTTCTGACCCAACCAAATTCACCCTTCCAACTCCAGTAGGACCTGTTCCGATGGTATTGGAGCCTTACAATGGTGACATTTATGGTAACCCACCTGCACCATTGGCAGCATGTGTGGTAGATGCCAACTACAGTGCTCTTTCAGGAGGTGCTTTCTTGCCTGGTGATACGCTTTGTGTTCCTAACCACGTTGGCTACAACTCTGATTTTACGTTGGCAGTAAATATGGGTGGCGCAATGGGTGATAGCACTTGGATGGATGCTGGTGAAATTCCATTGATTTCTTACCACGTTCCGAGCGACTTCTTTGCTCCTTGCGAAACCGATGTATTGAATGTGCCAACGGCACAGGGTGCATTGCCCGTTCTGGAGGTTTCCGGTTCTTGCGACGTTCAGGAGATTGCAGCTGGTTTTGGATTGAACAACGTGTTCAACAGCATTCCTGCGAGCAGCGACCCTTACGGTGCCGTTTCTCCAAGCAGCTTGAACAGCTTCTTCCCATTTGAAGGCACTCCAAACAATACTTCTGCTCCATGGGAATGGACCAGCTACTCGGGAGTACCTGCTCCGCTGCCAACTACGGATTGCAACACAGACGCTACTGTGGCACGTACGTACATCGACACCATTATCGGTTACTTCGCACCACGCGCCTGCGTAGCATTGGGTCTACCTTGCTCTTTTGTTAATACGAAAGAGATCAAATCAATTGATTTGAACCTGACAGTAGCACCAGTTCCTGCTACAGATGCAGTGAATTTCAACACTAACTCTGAGTTGATTCGCTCTATCTTCGTGTACGACATCAATGGCCGCATGGTAAAGTCTATCAACAATATCGACAACACGAACTACCGTTTGGAGCGCGAGCAGTTGTCTAATGGAATTTACTTTGCTGAACTTCGCTTTGATGAAGGCTTTGTGAAGCGCAAATTGGTATTTGCGAACAACTAAGCTTTCAACTAGTGGATCATAATAGGCGCGGGCTGTCTCTTGAGGAGGCAGCCCGCGTTTTTGTTAGGGGAGGGTGGCTGGTTTAAGCGCTCTGGCCCAGTAGTTTTTTCATGGCTAACATTTCATCCCGGTATTGGGCGGCAGTCAGGAAGTCCAGGTCTTTGGCCGCTTTTTTCATTTTTTCCTCCGTTTGTTGGATCATTTTTTCCAACTGTGCTTTGGAAGCAAGTGCCAGTACGGGTTCTGCGGCCAGGTTCATCTCTTCTTTTTCTACGTATGCTTCTACAGGCGCAATTCCTCTTACATCGAGAATACCTCGTTGGGCCAAAATTTCCTCTCTGGTTTTCGAAACTGTTCGCGGAGTAATGCCATGCGCCTCGTTATAGGTTATTTGCTTAGCTCTTCTTCTACTGGTTTCCTCAATGGTTTCCCGCATGGCATCGGTCATTTTGTCGGCATAAAAAATCACCAATCCGTTGGCATTTCTGGCGGCTCGACCGGCGGTTTGGGTAAGTGACCGGGCATTTCTCAAAAATCCTTCTTTATCGGCATCCAGTATGGCGACCAGAGAAACTTCGGGCATATCCAAACCTTCTCGGAGAAGGTTAACCCCAATGAGTACATCGTATTCACCCAAGCGGAGGTCGCGAATAATTTCAGTTCGTTCAAGGGTTTCTACTTCGGAGTGGATGTACCGGCATTTGATGTTAAGTCGCAGCAAGTAGGCATTTAGTTCTTCGGCCATTCGCTTGGTAAGGGTCGTGACCAAGGTCCGTTCATTTCGTTCCACTCGTTTTTGAATTTCGGCCATCAGGTCATCGATTTGGTGCTGCGAGGGACGCACTTCGATGGGCGGATCCAGCAAACCGGTGGGGCGCACGACTTGTTCTACTACCACACCCTCTGTTTTTTCCATTTCATAGTTGCTGGGAGTTGCGCTGACAAAGACCACTTGATTGATCAGGGTCTCAAATTCTTCGAAACTTTGGGGCCGATTGTCGATGGCAGAGGGAAGCCGGAAACCGTAATTTACCAACATTTGTTTGCGGGCCCGGTCACCTCCCCACATCCCTCGGATCTGTGGGAGGGTTACGTGGCTTTCGTCGATAATCATCAAAAAATCATCTGGGAAGTAATCGATCAAGCAAAAAGGACGAGCCCCTGGGGTTCGGCGATCGAAAAAGCGGGAGTAGTTTTCGATGCCACTACAATAGCCCAGCTCCTTTATCATTTCCAAATCAAAGGTGGTGCGCTCTCGAATTCGATTGGCTTCAAGGCTTTTGCCTTCCTGCCGGAAGTATTTTTCCTGCGCCGTCATTTCATCCTGAATTTCTCCAATGATTTGGTGCAGCCGGTCCTTTGGGGCAATATACAGATTGGCCGGGAAGATGGCTGCCTCATCAAGAGGGCCAATCCGTTTCCCAGTTTCTTTATCAATGGTTTCAATGCTTTCAATTTCATCCCCCCAAAAAATCACCCGAAAGCCCCAATCAGCATAGGGTAAGTTAATGTCAATCGTATCCCCTTTTACCCTGAAGCTTGCTCGTCCAAACTCTCCCTCTGAACGGGAGTATAAACTGTCTGTCAAAGCATACAAAAACTGCGTTCTCGGGATTTTTTGTCCTTTAAAAATCCGAATAATTCCAGATTTGTAATCGTCTGGATTTCCCATACCATAAATACAGGAAACCGAGGCAACAATTATAATATCGCGGCGGCCGGAGAGCAGGGTAGAGGTAGCCTTCAGCCGAAGTTTATCCACCAGCTCATTGATCTGTAAATCCTTTTCAATATAGGTGTCGGTAACCGCAATGTAAGCTTCCGGTTGGTAGTAGTCATAGTAGCTTACGAAATATTCTACAGCATTGTCCGGGAAGAAAGCAAGGAATTCGGAATATAATTGGGCAGTAAGGGTTTTATTGTGGGTAATTATCAAAGTAGGTCGATTGACCTGCGCAATGACATTGGCCATTGTAAAGGTCTTGCCAGAACCGGTCACCCCGAGTAAAAGCTGGGCGCGATCCCCCGAGTTGAGTCCATTTACCAACTCGTGAATGGCCTGGGGTTGATCGCCCATGGGTTGATAAGTAGAGGAGAGTTTAAAGTCCATATTGGAGAATTTGCCGCAAGATACGTGGAATTAATATGGTTAAATAAACACAGAAATAGAGATAAAGTTAAAAAGGCTGTTTACATTTGCACTTACACTTCTGTGTTTTAATCCCTATTTACACACGCTAAGTATCTAAAATTAATGGAGAGTACGGAAGATAGCTCGTCGCAACAGCGCCAAAAGCGCTCGATCAAGACAGCCACAAAGAGATGGATTTATGCGGGCTGCGTAGCCGCAACCGTTGGAATCCTAACCCCCATGCAGTCCCCCGATGCCAAACAAGCAGCCGCTTTGATACTCACCCAGCCTTCCTTGGGTGCACTTCCGGTGGTGCCTGAAAATATGCGGTGGGGACTTGCCCTCGATCAGTTTCACTTAGTTGAAAACCAACTTTCCAAGGGGGATATTCTCGGTAAAATATTGGTAGAATATGGGTTAAATGGTCAAGAAATCGCACTGTTGGTGGCTAATGCCAAACAAGCAGGTTTCAACATCACCCACATGCGCCTGGGGAAAACCCTCCACTTTCTCACTCCTCTTGGGACGGACCGGCCTACACGGATGGTGTATGAGCCCTCTCCTTATGAGTTTGTAACCTTTTCTTTGGAGGCTCCGTTTAGTGTTCAAATCACCCAACGAGCGGTAGCAACAGAAACGGTGGCTGCCTCTGGTATCCTGGAAACCAATTTCTGGCAAGCCTTGGTCGACAATGATTTGTCCGATGAACTAGCCGATGCCATGATTGATGTATTGGCCTCCTCGGTCGATTTTTACCATCAAAAGCAGGGTGACCGGTTTAAGGTGATTTACGAACAACATTTCGTAGAAGGGAAGCCCGTTGGTACCGGTAAAATTATTGCTGCAGCCTACGAGCGGGATGGAAAAGAGTCTAGTGCCTATTTCTTTGAAAAAGAGGGCTTAACTGGAAAATACTTTGATTCAGAAGGCCGCCCAGCAAGAAAAGCATTCCTTAAGTCTCCAGTAAAATTCAGCCGTATTTCAAGTCGGTACAACCTGAATCGACTACATCCCGTCCTAGGCTACCACAAAGCACATTTTGGAACGGACTATGCAGCTCCCTATGGAACGCCCATTATGGCAGTAGCAGAAGGCGTAGTGACCGAAGCAACTCGTCGCGGCGGCAATGGCAATTATGTCAAAATCCGCCATAATAATATGTATGAAACCCAATACCTGCACATGCAAGGCTTTGCCAAGGGTATTCGCCCTGGAACAAAAGTGGCGCAGGGTCAGACCATCGGGTATGTAGGTTCTACTGGATTGGCGACTGGACCACATGTTTGTTTTCGATTCTGGAAAAATGGCAAGCAAGTGGATCACCTCCGCCTGAACCTTCCTGCTCCAGAACCGATCAAGGGGGAGGTGTTGAAAGAATTTGAAGTGGTACGTGATCAGCTAAAACAACGGTTGGACCAAGTGCCTTATCGTACAAAAGAAGAAATTGAGCGGACTAAACAGCCGCTCACCTAGAGAGGTTGGAATAGGTATTAATGGGCCTTATCTGTTGTCAGGTAAGGCCCATTTTTTACGCTAAACCACCTTGCTAAACAGCTGGCCCGCTGGCAGTGTCCTCCAGTACCGTGCATCAAAGGCCAGACACACCGTTCTAAGAAAGGGCTGCCCAGCACTGGTCACTGCTACCCGTTGTGGCTCAATACAAACGAGTCCATCTGCTTCTAGTTGTTCCAAGCGCACCAACGCATCGGCTATTTCCGGGGTGGTCTCGGTCCAGCCGGTTTGGTATTGCGTCATTAAGCGAAGAATATGGCTTCGCAGGCGCCGGTCTTCTTCTGTCAGAAAATGGCCCCGAAGCAGGGGCAGCTTTCCTGCCTGAAGCTGTTCCAGATATCCCTGTACGGTTTTTTCATTTTGCATAAATCCATCCCAAGTGTCACTGATGGCAGAGGCCCCCAAGCCAATCATAAGTCGGGTCTTGGAGGTGGTGTATCCCATAAAATTGCGATGCAGGGTTCCTGCTTGGTATGCTTTTGCCAGCCCATCCTTCGGCAAGGCAAAATGGTCCATCCCAATATCTAGGTAACCGAGTTCCCGGAGGCCTTCTTCTCCGACTTCATACAATCTGCGTTTATCCTCCCCGCTGGGTAAATCCTCCTCGGAATAAGCATTTTGGCTTTTTTTCAACCAGGGAACGTGGGCATAGCTGTAATAAGCGATCCGATCCGGACGTAACTCCTTTACCCATTCAATGTCTTTTTGAATGTGCTCCGGGGTTTGAAATGGAAGCCCATAAATCAAATCAAAATTAACCGAAGTGTAACCTAGCTCCCTAGCCAAGTTGGTGCAATCTACGACCGATTGGATGGTTTGGCGGCGGTTCACTACCTCCATCAGGTGTTCATCAAAATCCTGAACTCCGATGCTGATGCGGCGGAAGCCGAGTTCCGACAAGGTGGCAAGGTGTTCTCGAGTGGCGCTCCAAGGATGGGCCTCAAATCCATAATCAGCGTCCTCCGGCACTTCTACGGTCTCTAATATAGTGGTAAGCAGGAAGCGAAGGGAATCGGGATGGAAAAAGGTAGGTGTTCCGCCACCCAAATGCAATTCCTTTAAAGTGACTTTTTCTGGCAATTGCGCTCGATACAGCTCCCATTCTTTCAACACCGCCTGAATGTATGGGGATTCTACCCCATGGTTTTTGGTAATGTGCTTATTGCAACCACAATAGGTGCAAAGCTGCTCGCAGAAGGGAAGGTGGATGTATAGGCTTATTTCCGGTGCCAATTGGGCGGAGGAACGCACTTTCTCAATCCATGAAGCAGCATCCGGGAAGGTAGCTTCCCAGTAAGGAACGGTCGGATAACTCGTATACCGCGGAGCCGCCGTATCATATTTGGAAATTAATGAAGCTGCTGGAAATGATTTCATGCCGCAAAAATCCCCCAAACAAAAAAGTAGGGCGATGAGGCAAGTCAGCTGAGCTCATGATAAAAATTTCTGGCAGACCTCTACTGCACCGCGCTCACCTCGTAAACTTGATCAATTCGGGTCCGATCCTGCCAATTGTTGAAGTTGAAGGCCATGAGCCAGTCTGGAAGTACACTGTATATTCGCCGGAAAGGAATAGATACTGGTAGTTCTTTCTGGTTCCGCGCTATGACCCAATCTCCAGGTTTCAGTTTCGGTGTAAGGGTCGTACTGTCTTCCACGAGCTGAATGGTTAGACCTTGAGGGCGGTAAAACCAAACCTCTACTCCTACCCAGCCATACGGGTGTTCACGCAAGGCATAAACCTGCCCTTTGGGCGGGTGCTGCCACAAAAAACGGAGTAGGCCGCTGGCTGGTTGCAAAGGCACCAAGGTGGTGTATGCCAATAACCCAATGTTCAGGACGAGTGCTAATTTCCAAATGGGCTTCCACCATCGCCACTTTTGCCAGTCACTTTCTACTAGAGCATACCCCTGCGTAGCCAGGAGCAAGAAAGGAATTAGGATGGGGAATAAAAAACGTAGCTCTTTGTGCGCTACCAAACTATGCCCAACAATAAACGGTAACATCATCCACAGAAAGACAGAGCTGGTGTCCGCTTTCGCTTTTTTCCAAGCAGCCATCATTAGCAGGATACTAATGGGCGGTACGGTCTTGTATAAAAATTCTGGCAAGTACCACCAAAACGGGGATACCCCGAAGTTACTCGCTTTATCTTCCACTACATTGGAAAAAAAATAATTCCAGGGGGCCAGTACCCAAGCGCCATAAAACCATCGATCCACCAATACCCCAATTCCTACACTCAAAAGCCCACCCAACGCAAACAATAAAAATGACCGACCATCGATCCGTTTTGAAAAAATCAGCCATGCCAAAAGTCCCAATCCTGCAAAGGCCATTTGAAAACGAACGTCAAACGAAAGCCCCAGCCAACATCCTGCCCAAAACAGGGCGCTTCTAATTCCGGCTTTCTGGTAACGATCTACTTGAAAAAGGGCCAACAGTAGGGCTAATGCCGCTGTCTGCTCCGAGGAAAACCGGACGCTTAACATCGGTAAGAACCATAAAACGGGCATTATTCGGTAAAAAAGACTGCGCTCTGTTTCATTCAACAGCCTTTTCCCCGCTTGTAACAGCACCCAGCCGGTGGCTAGACCTGTACCTAATCGGAGTAAAAAAGCCCAAATAAAGGGGTCATTAATCCCAAACCCTTGGAAAATCCGGAAGAGTCCCATAGCAAGCACGGGCTGTAAGCTAGGGCGCATCCGGGCATTAAATTCCCAGGGCAATGCCTCGGTGGGGGTGCCGCCCATTTTCCAATTCGCAAATTCAAGAATTTGAAAATGCTCGTCTGGGTGGAAATAACCAGTCGTACACCAGGCGGCCAGGCAGACCAAAAAAAAATAGAGGCGCATCATAATCGGAACGTTAATGGAAGCGCAGCTGAAGCAGCTTTGCCCAGGCCACCTGTTTGGAACGCTCTCCAAAAGAGGGTTTATTCTGGGGAGGAATGCCCCTGGGTAACCAAGCAGAGCGTTGGAGTACCCAGGGGATGTATTTTATAGACACCACACCTTAAATGCAGTGGATCAAATCGTATTGTGTAACGATGTGGATGCCTCCAGAGCGGTCATGTGCCAGGACTGCAGGCGTTTCCTTGCTCATGTAATGGGTAAGTTGACTAATTGGCAGGCTTTCATTTACCACTGGGAAAGCAGGCCCCATTACCTCCCGAAGGGGACGATCGTAATTGCCAATTGGATTTTCCAACAAGATATGCAACACCCGGGTCTCTGTGATGGAACCAACGACTTGATCTCCATCCATGACCGGCAACTGGCTTAAATCATGGGATTTCATTAAGTTAAAAGCATCTCTGACCGAATCATTGACCTGGGCGGCATAGAAGTGACGTGCTTTTTTTCGGGCAATAATATCGCATACTTTTAACTCGTCTTCAAGGAATCCACGCTCCCGCATCCAATCGTCGTTGAAGATTTTCCCAACATAACGGCTTCCATGGTCATGGAAAATAACCACGACTACATCGTCTGGCTTTAATTCCCTGCGGCGCTGCCAAAGGGCGCCCAACGCGCTCCCCGCAGAATAACCCAAGAGTAAACCTTCCTCCCTTGCCAAGCGACGTGCCCAGAGAGCCGCGTCTTTATCGGTAACTTTTTCAAAGGCCGAAATCACCGAAAAGTCTACATTTTTTGGTAAAATGTCTTCACCAATGCCCTCGGTTATGTAAGGATAAATCTCTTTTGGGTCAAAAATGCCCGTTTCATGGTACTTCTTAAACACCGATCCGTAGGTGTCTGCACCCCATATTTGGATGTTTGGATTTTGTTCCAGTAAATATTTTCCAGTACCGCTGACCGTACCGCCAGTTCCTACACCAACTACCATATGGGTGATTTTTCCATCGGTTTGTTTCCAGATCTCTGGTCCAGTACTTTCGTAATGTGCTTGTCGGTTGGACAAGTTGTCGTATTGGTTGCACCAGAATGAGTTCGGGATTTCTTTGCTCAGGCGCTCGGCAACGGCATAGTAAGAGCGGGGATCTTCGGGCTCTACATTGGTTGGGCACACAATCACTTCGGCGCCTAAGGCTTTAAGAAGATCTACTTTTTCCTTGGACTGCTTATCGGTAGTCGTAAAAATACAGCGGTAACCGCGGACACAGGCGACCAGAGCCAATCCCATCCCGGTATTTCCGGAGGTACATTCGATGATGGTTCCACCGGGTTTTATATCGCCTCTTGCTTCTGCATCGTCGATCATTTTGACCGCCATGCGGTCTTTGATGCTGTTGCCGGGATTGAAGGTTTCGACCTTGGCAAGGACGAGGCAGGGAAGATCGGCGACGACGCTGTTTAATTTAACCAGGGGGGTGTTTCCAATGGTTTCTAGTACATTATTCTTAAAATCCATAGTGTTAATGCGTATTGAGTTAGGGCAGTTGTAGCAATTGAAGCATGGCCGATCGGACTTGCTCTTTGAGGGTGCTGGCACTATCATCGGGCAGGTCAGCCGTTGGGATGGGATCCCCAAATGCAATTTTGAGGGTGCCGGGCCAGAGGTCAAGTTGGCCGGGTTGACAGACGTTAGGAGCGTTCAAGATCACCATTGGGAGAATAGTGGCCCGGGTTTGAAGCGCTAGTCGGAAAGCGCCGTCGTAAAAATGGCCGAGTGGCTCCTGACTTTTGTTTCGGGTGCCTTCTGGGTAGATAAAAACACTCACCCCTTCTTCCAGTTCTTTTTTGAGGGCTACGAGGCTTTGCGATCTACTGGACATGCTTTTTCGATCCACGACCAGGCACATTTTTTTCACCACGAATCCGAAGATGGGTATTTTTTGGAGTTCTTGTTTGGCTAAAAAACGGAATACTCCCGGGAATGCGTAGCCATTTGCGACGAAATCAAGGGCAGTTTGGTGATTGCCTACCAATACAAAGGATTGGCCGCGATCAATTTTTTCCCGACCGAT
Organism: Saprospirales bacterium; assembly: GCA_947459365.1. Taxonomy (GTDB): domain Bacteria; phylum Bacteroidota; class Bacteroidia; order Chitinophagales; family Saprospiraceae; genus M3007. The sequence goes on along the minus strand of CANHDG010000080.1, from coordinate 1,040 downwards.
CACCTGGATGCGCACTCCTATCAGCGTGAAAAAGACAGTGGTAAATACATGGTGTAAGTACCAGATACTCCGGCGAATTGCCTTTTTTTCTGGTAAAAAAACCATATTTACCAATAAATACGGAATGCTGACCAACATCATCAGCAAAAAGAGGGCGATGCCGTACACCGCCCAAATAGCTCTTAGTAATCTCATCTTACAGCCGTAAAGGTACAATAACTTTAGTTCTGCCCCAACAAACCCAACATCCAACTATATTCCAAGGCGCGTTCCTTCAGGCGTTCAAAACGTCCGGAGGCTCCTCCATGCGAGCCCGTCATGTTGGTGATAAACAACAGCAGGTGGTCGTCGGTTTTCACGTCTCGAAGTCGGGCAACCCATTTGGCAGGTTCAAAATATTGTACCTGCGAGTCGGAGAAGGAGGTTTTTACCAGCAGGTGTGGGTAGGCTTGTGCTTTTAAATTATCATAGGGAGAATACTGTTTCATGTAGGCATATTCTTCCGGGTTGTTGGGGTTGCCCCACTCCGTGTATTCCCCTGTGGTAAGCGGAATACTGGGGTCGCTCATGGTGGTGAGGACATCCACGAAAGGAACCGAGGAGAGAATGCCTTTGTAAAGATCTGGCCGTAAATTGGCGACTGCACCCATTAAAAGTCCGCCTGCAGAGCCACCCTGCGCAAAAAGTCGATCCGCAGCCGTATATTTTTGTTGAATTAAGGCTTCGGAGCAATCAATGAAATCGTAAAAACTATTCATTTTATTGCCCATTTTGCCCTGTTCATACCATTCATAACCGAGTTCCATCCCTCCGCGAATATGCGCGATGGCGCACACAAAACCGCGGTCGAGCAGGCTAATCAGGCTTTTATTAAAGCCTGGGTCGTATGAAACGCCGTATGCTCCATATCCAATTTGGTAGCAGGGAGCGGTGCCGTCTAGGACCGTTGTCTTTTTATACACGAGGGAAATAGGCACTTTGGCCCCATCGCGGGCGGGTGCCCAAACGAATGCAGTCTCGTAAAGAGTGGGATCGTAGCC